>NZ_DJUS01000165.1:0-7039 GCF_002438365.1 Pseudomonas sp. UBA6276 | reverse complement strand
ACTGCTTCTGCACGCTGTTGCCCAGCCCAACGCCGAACCACTGGCCACGACCGAAGGCGATCAGCGCCTGGGTCAATTGATAACCGGAGCCGAACTGGTCGCTCCACGGGTCGGTGAAGGTGATCAGACGCGCCATGCGATACGGTTGGGCCTGAACCAGCACGAACACCGCACCCACCGCCAAGGCCACCATCAGGGCGAAACGGAACAGACCCACACCACCCAGGAACAGCATTGCGGCTGCGGCACCCATCATCACCACCGTGGCGCCGAAGTCAGGCTCCATCAGCAGCAGTCCAGCCATCGGCAGCAACACGAAGAACGGCTTGAAGAAGCCCATCCAGCTGTCGCGCACTTCCTGCTGACGACGCACCAGATAGCCTGCCAGGAAGATCACCACGAACACCTTGGCGATTTCCGAAGGCTGGACGTTGAACATGCCGAAGCCGATCCAGCGCATGGACCCGTTCACTTCGCGACCGATGCCGGGCAGCAGCACCATCACCAGCAAGCCGAATGCAGCGATCAGCAGCGTACCGCCTATGCGCTGCCAGGTAGCGATAGGCACCATCATGGTGACGATGCAGGTGCCGATACCGATCACCAGATACACAAGGTGGCGAATCATCATCGACAACGAGTTGCCCGAGTTGACCGCCGCCACTTCCGAAGAAGCCGAGGTGATCATGACCAGACCGAGGCCCAGCAGCGCCAGGCAACCGGCCAGCATGGCGAAGTCGATATCGATCCCGCGACCGCTGATCAGCGGCGAGGGGAATGGCTTGATGACACCAAAGATCATGACAAGCCCTCTACGGCATGGGCGAACAGTCGCCCGCGTTCTTCATAATTCTTGAACATGTCCAGACTCGCGCAGGCCGGTGAGAGCAGCACGGCATCACCGGGCCGGGCCAGTTCGGCGCAGCGCTGAACCGCTTCCTCGATCGAGGCGACGTTGACCTGGGCAACGCTTGGCCCGACAACGGCCGCAATACGGCCGGCATCGCGACCCAGCAGTACCAGAGCACGGCAATGACGCTGGATAGGCTGGCCGAGCGCGGTGAAATCGGCGCCCTTGCCGTCGCCGCCTGCGATCAGCACAAGCTGGCCTTCGATATCGGCGCCCAACCCTTCGATGGCGGCAATCGCAGCACCGACGTTGGTCGCCTTGGAATCGTCGTACCAGGCCACGCCATCGCGCTCGCGCAGCCACTGGCAGCGGTGCGTGAGCCCGGTGAATTCACGCAGGCTGGCCAGCATGGCGTCGAACGGCAGACCCACCGCGTGTCCCAGGGCGAGCGCAGCCAGGGCATTGGCCTGGTTGTGCGCGCCACGGACCTTGAGTTCGCTGACCGGCATCAGGTTCTCGAACTCGTAGGCCAGGTACTTCTGCCCGCCTTCCTCGCGCAGGCCGAAAGCCTTGAAGTCCGGCTTGTTCAGGCCGAACGTCCAGCACGGCATGCCCTCGCCGATCAGCGGCCGGCTCAGGGCATCCTGACGATTGAACACGACCTTGCGGGCGCCGCGGAAAATCCGATGCTTGGCCAGGTGATAGGCCGGCAGCCCGCTGTAGCGATCCATGTGGTCTTCGCTGACGTTGAGCACCGTAGCCACTTCGGCATTGAGCTGATGGGTGGTTTCCAGCTGAAAGCTCGACAGTTCCAGCACGTACAGCTCGACGTCGTCATCGAGCAGATCGAGCGCTGGCTGGCCCAGGTTGCCGCCCACCGCCACACGCTTGCCGGCCGCAGCGGCCATTTCGCCCACCAGCGTGGTCACGGTGCTTTTGGCGTTGGAGCCGGTGATCGCCACGATCGGGGCCTTGGCATGACGGGCAAACAGGTCGATATCGCCGGACAGGTGCACGCCTCGCGCCGCTGCCTGCTGCAGGGCGGGAGTCGCCAGTGCCAGACCGGGGCTCACATAGAGCTCATCGGCGCGGCAAAGGAATTCCACGTCCAGCTCACCGCAACGGACTTCCACCTGCGGATAGTCGCGACGCAGCGTCGCCAGTTCCGGCGGCGCTTCGCGTGTATCGGCCACGGCAAACGCCACGCCCTGACGCGCGAGGAAGCGCACCAGGGACATGCCGCTCTTGCCGAGGCCGACAACGATGCGGAAGTGGGAAGAAGCGATCAGAGACACTCGTTCTACCTCAGCTTCAGGGTGGCAAGGCCGATCAGCACCAGAATCACGGTGATGATCCAGAAGCGTACGATGACCCGCGGTTCGGGCCAGCCCTTGAGTTCGAAATGGTGGTGAATCGGCGCCATGCGGAACACACGGCGACCGGTGAGCTTGAACGAGGCGACCTGGATCACCACCGATAGCGTCTCGACGACGAAGATGCCGCCCATGATGAACAAAACGATCTCCTGACGCACGATCACCGCGATGGTGCCCAGGGCGGCGCCCAGCGCCAGCGCGCCGACGTCACCCATGAACACCTGGGCCGGGTAGGTGTTGAACCACAAGAAACCCAGGCCGGCGCCGATCAGGGCGCCGCAGAAGACGATCAGCTCACCTGCACCTGGCACATAGGGAATCAACAGGTATTCGGCGAATTTAACGTTGCCCGACAGGTAGCAGAAAATCCCCAGGGCGCCGCCGACCATCACCGTCGGCAGGATCGCCAGGCCGTCGAGGCCGTCGGTGAGGTTGACCGCGTTGCTGGAACCGACGATGACGAGGTAGGTCAGCACGATGAACCCGGCACCCAGCGGAATGCTGGCGTCCTTGAGCATCGGGATGATCAGGGTGGTTTCCACCGGGCTATTGGCGGTCATGAACAGAAACACCGCAGCCCCCAGGCCGAACACCGACTGCCAGAAATATTTCCAGCGGCTGGGCAGGCCGCGGGAGTTCTTCTCGATCACCTTGCGATAGTCGTCCACCCAGCCGATGCCGCCGAACAGCAGGGTGACGATGAGCACGACCCAGACATAGCGGTTGGACAGGTCAGCCCACAGCAGGGTGCTGATGGCGATGGCCGAGAGAATCAGGGCGCCGCCCATGGTCGGCGTACCGGACTTGGACAGGTGCGATTGCGGACCATCGTTGCGTACCGCCTGGCCAATCTGACGAATCTGCAGGGTGCGGATCATCCAGGGGCCCAGCCAGAGGGCCAGCGACAGCGCGGTCAGTACACCCAGAATCCCGCGCAGGGTCAGGTACTGAAAGACCGCGAAGCCTTTATAGAACTGTTGCAGAAATTCTGCCAGCAGCAGCAACATCAGTGTTTCTCCCCGCCAGAACCAAACAGCGCCACCACGATGTTTTCCATCGCCGCGCTGCGTGATCCCTTGATCAAAATAGTGGTATTGGAACCCTGCTCGGCGGCCAGCGCCGCGATCAGGTCTGCCTGATTGGCGAAGTGCTGCCCCTGAGCACCGAACGCGGTCACCGCGTGGCGCATCAATGGACCGACCGCGTACAGCGCGTCGACCTTGCCGACGGCATATTCACCTACCTGGCAATGGCCGGCTTCGGCCCAGGCGCCCAGTTCGCCGATATCTCCGAGGACCAGGACGGTGCGCCCGGAAAAGCCGGCGAGTATATCGATTGCCGCGCACATCGAGGTGGGATTTGCGTTGTAGGTGTCGTCGATGACCCGCGCGCCGTTGAGGGCGAGCTGCGCGACCGTGCGGCCCTTGACCGGCTGCACCGCATTCAGGCCCGTCTGAATGCCGGCCAGCGTCACGCCCAGAGCCTGCGCAGCCGCCGCTGCCGCCAGGGCGTTGAGCACGTTGTGGGTGCCGAGCAAATTGAGCTGGACGAACACTTCGCCTTCCGGCCCGTGCAGGGTGAAGGACGGGCAACCACGGGCATCACTGTGCCGGGCACTGGAATGAAAATCCGCCACGGCGTTGTCCAGCGAGAACGTCAGCACGGCATGCTGACCGGCGCGTGCCTGCCAGATCGGGAAAGCCTTGTCGTCGAGGTTGAGCACGGCCTTGCCACCCTCGCCCAGGCCTTCGAGGATCTCGCCCTTGGCCTCGACGATCTTGTCCGGACCGCCGAACTCGCCGACATGGGCGGTGCCGGCGTTGGTGATGAGCGCCACGTGTGGACGGGTCAGACCGACGGTGTAAGCGATTTCGCCCACCCGCGATGCACCCAGCTCGATCACTGCCGCAGTGTGCTGTGGCGCCAGTTCGAGCAAGGTCAGCGGTGCGCCCAGGTCATTGTTCAGATTGCCACGGGTGGCCAGCACCGGGCCTTGAGTCCGCAGAATGCTGGCAAGCATTTCCTTGACCGTGGTCTTGCCGCTCGAACCGGTGATGGCAGCCACGGGGCGAGTGAACGCGGCGCGGTTCAGTGCGCCGAGCTGGCCCAGCGCCAGGCGAGTGTCGGCCACGACCAACTGCGGCAGTGTGGAGCCTGGAACTTCGCGCTGCACCAGCGCGGCTACCGCACCCTTGGCGGCGACGTCGTCCAGATAGTCGTGACCATCGAAACGAGGGCCGACCAATGCGACGAACAGATCGCCTGCAGCGATGGCCCGACTGTCGATACTGACACCGTCGAAGCGCGCGTCGTCACCCGGCACACGGCCGTGCAGAGTGTCTGCCAGTTGGCTGAGCGTCATGGCGTCAAGCATCGGCCGCCCCCCATGCAGCCAGAGCCTGCTCGGCCTGCTGCAGGTCGGAGAACGCATGACGCTCGCCGTTGATCTCCTGATAGTCTTCATGGCCCTTGCCAGCCAACACGATGACATCGTCGACCGAAGCCGAATCGATCAGTTGAGCGATGGCGGCTGCACGACCCGCCACGAAGGTCGCGTTGGCCGCACTGGAAAAGCCGGCACGAATGTCGTCGAAGATGCGCAGTGGATCTTCGCTGCGAGGGTTGTCGTCGGTGACCAGCACGCGGTCGGCCAGGCGCTCGGCAACTTCGGCCATCAACGGACGCTTGCCACTGTCGCGGTCGCCGCCACAGCCGAAAAGACACAGCAACTGGCCCTTGGCGTGGGGCCGCAAGGCCTGCAGGACCTGGTCCAGGGCATCGGGCGTGTGCGCGTAGTCGACCACCACCAGGGGCTTGTCGCCGCCGCCCAGACGCTGCATGCGGCCTTGCGGTCCCTGCACCTGGCGCATCACCTTGAGCACGTCGTCCAGCGGGTATTCCATGCCCATCAGGGCACCGACTGCAGCCAGTACGTTGCTCAGATTGAAGCGCCCGAGCAGGCTGCTGCGCAGGCTGTATTCACCGTGTGAGGTCACCAGCGTGGCGCGCACACCGTGGTCATCGAATTGCGCGTCGCGGCAGTACAAGGTCGCGCTGCTGTCGCTGAGGCTGTAGGTGATCAGCCGCGACTCGTGATCCTGCTCGGTCAATTCGCGACCGAACGCATCGTCCAGATTCAGCACGCGGCACTTCAGGCTCGGCCAGGCGAACAGTCGGGCCTTGGCTTCTGCGTAGGCCTGCATGCTGCCGTGGTAATCCAGATGGTCACGGGACAGGTTGCTCAGCACGGCGATGTCGAAATCCAGCGCGGCCACGCGGCCCTGATCCAGCGCGTGCGACGACACCTCCATGGCCACGGCATGCGCGCCGCCCTTCTTCAGATCGTACAGTGTGGATTGCACGGCGATCGGATCGGGGGTGGTCAGTCGACCGCTCTGCAAAGCGCCGTAGAAACCGGTGCCCAGGGTACCGATCAGGCCGCAATGCTCGCCCAGGGCGTCGAGCGCCTGAGCCACCAACTGGGTGATGCTGGTCTTGCCATTGGTACCGGTCACGCCGACCATGTTCACCGAGCGGCTCGGCTCGCCATAGAAGCGCCCAGCGATGCTCGACAACTGCGCGATCAGCCCTTTTACCGGAATCAGAGGCACATCGGTGAGCGGCAGCACGGTAGCGCCTTCCACTTCATAGGCCACGGCGGCGGCACCCAGCTTGAGGGCATCGGTGATGTGCGCTCGGCCATCGACCTTGCTGCCGGGTACGGCCAGAAACAGATCGCCCGGACGCACGTTGCGGCTGTCCAGGGTCAGCTCGCGAATCATCGGATCGCGGCTGGCTTCGGAAAAAAGCTTGCTCAGGGGCATGGTCATCAGCCGCGCCCTCCTTTTATCAATGGGGTCGCCGGTGCGGCGTTGACCTGCTGCTGCGGCACCGGCGGCGGCAGGTTGTCAGGTTGCACGTTCATCAGGCGCAGCGTGCCGGACATCACCTTGCTGAAGACCGGGGCGCTGACCAGGCCACCGTAGTAGCCGCCCTTGCTCGGTTCGTCGATCACCACAACGATCGCGTAGCGTGGGTCGCTCATCGGGCCGAAGCCTGCGAACAGCGAGCGGTAGGCATTCTCGGTGTAGCCGCGCGAGCCAATGGTGGCCTTGCGCGCGGTACCCGACTTGCCCGCCACGTGATACGAAGGCACCCGCGCGCGATACACGCCGCGGGTGTCTTCGATGACTTGCTGGAGCATGCCTTGCACGGTCTTGGCGACCTTCTCGGGAATCACCTGCGCCGCGGTCGGCGGCTGGTCGCTCTTGAGAATGGTCAGAGGCACGATACGGCCGTTGTTGGCGATGGCCGCATAGGCGTGCACCAATTGCAGCGCCGTCACCGACAGGCCGTAGCCGTAGGACAGCGTGGCGGTCTCGGCCTTGCGCCATTCACGGTGGTTGGGCAGGTTGCCGACGCGCTCGCCCGGGAAGCCCAGGCCGGTGTACTGACCCAGGCCGACCGCGGACATGACGCGATAGATGCTCTCGCCGCCAATGTCGAAGGCCACCTTGCTCATGCCCACGTTACTGGAGTTGATCAGAATCCCGGTCAGGTCAAGCACCGGACCTTCGGTCTTGGTCACGTCCTTGATGGTGTAGCGACCGATCTGCAGCGTGCCTGGGTACACGTCGACCTTGTCGCTGGGTTTCCAGCGACCGGTTTCCAATGCCGCGCTCATGGAGATCGGCTTCATGGTTGAGCCCGGCTCGAACACGTCGATGATCGCACGGTTACGCATGGCCGCCGGCAGCATGGTGCGGCGGTTGTTGGGGTTGTAGGTCGGCTGGTTGACCATGGCCAGCACTTC
>NZ_DJUS01000192.1:0-25518 GCF_002438365.1 Pseudomonas sp. UBA6276 | reverse complement strand
GGGGGGGGGGGGGGGGCGGGAGGCGGGGCGGGGGGGCCGGGGGAGCGGGGCAGAAACCCGGGGTCGGCGGTGTATGCGGTTTGCTTGGATGAGCGCGGGGAGGCCCGAACAGGGCTACGCGGTCGGTGTAGCAGCGGCGCGAGCCGCGTCGGCGGTGTGTGCGGTGTGCCTGAATGAACGCGGTGAGGCCGGACGCGGCTTGCGCCGCTGCTACGGGGATTACGGGGCCTTGATGAATGCATGCGATCCGGGGATCACCAGAATGGCGCGGGGGCTTGGAGGGCGTCGTTGATGACGGCGATCGCTCGGTCTACATCGTCCTGCGTGCTGTAGCGACCCAGACTCACCCGCAAGCTGCTCAGCGCCTGAGCCTCGCTCAAACCCAGTGCCAACAACACGTGCGACGCGGCGGCACTTGCCGAATTACAGGCTGAGGTCGAAGAGACCGCGATACGTCCGGCCACCGCCTGCATGGAAAAGACCGGGCTGTCGATGCAGACGTTGAGCGTGTGGGGAATCCGCTGCTCGGCGCAGCCGTTGAGCGATACGCCTGGCAGCGCTAGCAATCCTTCGCGCAATCGCTGGGACAGTGCCTGGATCTGCTGGTTATCGCTCTGCATCTGCGCGCTGGCCTGGGCAAATGCTGCGCCCATGCCGACGATCTGATGCGTCGGCAGCGTGCCTGAACGCAGGCCCTGTTCATGGCCACCCCCATGCATTTGCGCGCGCAGTACCGGTCGAGCTCGTGGCCCGACATAGAGGGCGCCGATCCCTTTGGGTCCATAAAGTTTGTGTGCAGACAAGGACAACAGATCTATGCCTGCCTGAGCGAGGTCGATCTCGACCTTGCCAGCCGCCTGGGCGGCATCCACATGCAGCAGCGCGCCGTGCGCCTGTACCATTCGTGCGATCTCGACAACGTCGGTCAGTGTGCCCAGCTCGTTATTAACCCACATCAGCGACACCAGACGCGTATTGGGTCGCAGTGCCGATGCCACGGCCTGTGGTTGAATCAGCCCGCGTTCGTCGGGGCTGAGCCAGGTGACCTCGCAGCCGGCCGCCTGTTGCTCGCGCACGGTGTCGATGACCGCCTTGTGTTCCAGCACGCTGGTGATGATGTGATCGCCGGGACGGGTACAGCCCTTGATCGCCAGGTTGTTGGACTCGGTAGCGCCCGAAGTCCAGACGATATCCTCGCCTGGAGCATTGATCAGTTCGCCCACTTGCCGCCGCGCCAGTTCAACGGCCTGGCGCGCTTGTTGGCCGTAGGCGTGGGCGCTGGAGGCGGGGTTGCCATAGACTGCATCGCGCCCCATGCAGGCCAGCATGGCGCTGATGACATGATCGTCGATGGGCGTGGTGGCGGCGTAATCCAGGTATACGGGGAGGGTAGGCATAGCGTCTCGACCAGTGCTGATTTCGTACGGCTTATGCTAGCGATGGACGGGGTGAAAAAATTTGATATCTGTACGGATCATCCGGATGAATGCGAAAAAAGCTTGCGCGTATTGGCGGTATAAGAGAAAAATTTTCCGGCATACTTGTAACCACCCGTACAGACCCACTCAGGCTCGCATTTTCATGGACAAGTTCGACATGGCCATCCTCGACATCCTGCAAGCAGACTGCACCCGTCCGCTGGCTGACATCGCCGAGCAGATCGGCCTGGGCGGCACTGCCTGCTGGCGTCGCATCCAGAAGCTCGAACAGCAGGGGGTCATCACCCAGCGCGTCGCGTTGCTCGATGCACGCGAGTTGAATGTTGCCGTAACGGTATTTGCCGAGCTGCGCACGCAACGGCACAACGCGCAATGGCTGGAGGATTTTCACAGGGTCATCGAGGCATTGCCCGAAGTGGTGGAGTGCTATCGAATGGCGGGGGATACGGACTACATGCTGCGTATTGTGGTACCGGACATCGCCGGCTATGACGCGGTGTACAAACGGTTGATTCAGGTGGAGGGCATTTCCGACATCAGCTCGACCTTCGCGATGGAGGGCATCAAGTCGACCACGGTCTTGCCGCTGCAATACGCCAAGCGGCCGTAGGTGCGATCATTGGGCGCGAACCAAGTACCCAAGCAAACGGCCCCAGCCTGGAGTTACCCAAGCCGGGGCCAAAAACTCACTTCTTGACCGAAGACTTGTCGATCATCTCGACGATGGTGCCGTTAGGAATGTTCACGCGCACGTACTTGTCCTTGATCTCGACCCACTGCTCGTTCTCGTCGGGCTGCTTCAAGCCATGCTTGGCTGGATCGATCGCCAGTTCCTTGCGCTTGTAGGAGTCGGGCACTTTGTCGCCCTCTTTGATTTCATGATCACCGTTGCCTGGACGGTCCAAGGTGACGCTTTGTTCCTTGGCGCCGGTTTCGGCTGCGAAGGCAGGTACGCTCAAGGCGCAAAGGGCAGCGAGGGCAAGGCGAGGCAACAGCTTGGAAGTGGTCATAATGATTATCCTGGATGTTCGAATAGGGCGACGTGGTACGCGCAAGCGTCAGCGCCGACAGACTATTGACCGGCGCTGATGACTTTGTTTCCGTCCATCTTTCAACAACCTGCCTAGAACTCATTCCTCATCCTCGCTTTTCAACAGTTGCGTGGCGGTGCTGTTGAGCAACGATCCGGCCTGGAAGTAACCCATGACCGTCGCCACGCTGCGGTGCTCGGTCATCGCCATCACCTCACCCAGCGGCACACCCTGCCGGCCCGCTTCGGTCACGAAACCCGAGCGCAGGCTGTGGGCGGCCCAGTCCCCCTCCAGACCTGCAAGCTGAGCCCGACGCTTGACGATGCGCGCCACCTGGTCGCCGCCCAGGCCTTGGCTCGCCACCTTGTCGCCACGGTACAGACGACGAAACAGTGGGCCCGTGGTCGCTGGCGCGGCAGCCAGCCACGCCGCCAACGCATGAGCCGCTGGCCCGCGCAGGGGCTTCTCTCGTCGCGTACCGGCGGTGTTGGTCTTGGTGGCACCGAGGCTGTAGACCCAGGTGTCGGCATCCAGACGCCGCACATCACCCACCTGTAGCCCGATCACTTCGGAGCGGCGCCGACCACCGCCACTCCAGGCCAACAGCAGCAGGGCGCGATCGCGCGTGCCGCGCAGGCCGTCAGTGCAGGTTGCCAGCATGGCCTGCAGCGGCTCCAGGGCAATGGCCGTTTTCTTGCGCACGGTCACGCCCTGGCGAGCTTGGGCTTTCTGCGCGTTGCGCAACAGGGTCTTGAGCGCTGGCGACTCGGTCGGACTGTCCCAGCCCTTCACACGATGCCACTTGCCCAGCACTGCCAGACGATGCTGCACGGTGCTGTAGGCCAGGGCACCCAGCCGTGACTTTGCACCGGCCTCGACCAACGCGGTGTCGATGGCTTCAGGCAGCAGGTGATTCCAGGTGCCGTCTTCCAGCGGCCGTGCCAGATGGTCCAGAACGAATTGAACCGCCACCGCTGCAGGTAATGCAGCATCACCCAGCACCTGCCCGTAACGCAGCTTCAGCCACGCGGACCAGTACGCCAGGGCACTGCGATAGCTGCGTACCGTATTCGCTGCAGTGCCCGCAGCAACAAAAGCCTGGGCCGCTCGAGCGGTGCTTTCCGCCAATGAATATAGGTCCAGAGGGTTTGCATCAACCGCTGAGATGTCATATGTATTATTCATTACGTTCAACGTATTATATTTTTAGTTTAAGATTTATAAAGTCGGATAATCTCTCATTATCATACCTAATCCAACGGAGAGCAGGCCATGGCAGTAGGCGTACCGGAAAATGACGTATTTGCCGCGGCAGATGCCGTGCTGGCCCGAGGAGAGCGGCCAACGGTTGAACGTGTGCGCCTGGAGCTGGGTCGCGGCAGTCCGGCCAGGGTCGGCGCCTTGCTGGATCAGTGGTGGGAGCGCCTGGCCGAGCGGCTGCGCGGGGAAACCAAGCTGCCGGGGTTGCCGGCTGAAGTGGCCCAGGCGTTCGTTGCGATCTGGCAGCAGGCAACGACGCTGGCCCAAGATGTGGTCGAACACTCGTTGGCGGCCCAGCGTGAGCAGCTGACGGCAGAGTACGAGCGGGTCGCGGAGGTCGAGGAACAAGCCCGCCGCGACGCTGCCCAGGCTCGCCGCCAGGTGGCCGAGGCGGAAACGGCCCGCGGCAACGCCGAAACCCGCCTGGCCGATCTGGAAAAACTCCTGGCCCAGCGCCAGGAGCAGATCGACGATCTGCAGCATCAGCGCGTCGAGCTGCAGGGCGCGCGCAGCGAGTTGCAGGCCGATCTAGCGGCCCTTCAAAAAGCGCTCCGTGAGCAACAGCAGCAGGCCGAGCACAATCGCCTGGCTCAGGAGGCCTATGTGCGGGGCGTCGAAGAGCGTTCGCACCGCGAGGTCGACCGCGCCCGCGAAGACCTCAAGTCGCGCAGCCTCGAGGCCCGTGAGCAACACAAGCAACTCGAAGCGTTGCAGAAGCGTCTGGAGCACGCGCAAATCGCGCTTGGCGAAGCGCAGCTACAGGCGGCGGCCCGTGAAGCACGCTCGGCATTGGCGGTAGAGCAGGGGGAGCATGCACGACAGCAGCTCGAAGCCCAGCTTCAGGCCGCGCAAGCAGGGCAGGCGTCAGCGTTGCAAACCGCCGCGGCCCAGCAGGCACGCGCCGAGACTCTGGACGCCCAGTTGGCCCTGCTGCGCCTGCCGCCGCGCAAGACGCGGAGTCGGAAGACGGAATGAGGGGGGCGTCCAGCAAGCGCGCAACGGCCACGGTGCTCAGAGAATGCGAGATCGAAAACGCTCGCACTGGCTAAACCGCTCAAATGACCTGAGCGCTGAAAACATTGTCGCGAAAGCACAGGCGGATCACTATCGGCCAGTGCCTTCAAGGTCACAACGATCTCACAACACCCAGATCCCATAACAACAAGCAGGGTCATGTGATGCGCGATTATTTCACCACCGCTCAGGGGTTCGATTACCCGCAAACTGCTGCGCAGGATCTGCACGGCACCCTCGATCAGCTCAATGCCTGTGTCGAATGCTGCGACCGCCACCTAGGCGAACAGGCAGTGGCCCTGTATTGCGAGTCGCAGCATGGCGTCGCCACGCAGTACACCTTCGAGCAACTGCAGATCCATGCAGCGCAGTTCGGCAATTTCCTGCGCAGTCAGGGCGTCAGATCGGGCGATCGCGTCGCCGGGCTGATGCCACGGACCGTGGAGCTGCTGATCGCGATACTGGGTACCTGGCGCATCGGCGCGGTCTATCAGCCGCTGTTCACCGCGTTCGGTCCCAAGGCCATCGAGCAGCGCCTGCATTGCTCGAGGGCCAATTGGGTGGTGACCGACCTGCACAATCGCCCCAAGCTCGACGAACTCGATCAGCGTCCCAACGTGATGACCGTTGGCTGTACAGCAGCGGGCACCGGCGAATACGACTTCTGGACGGCACTGAAAGGGCAGAGCTGCGAATGCGAGCCCGTGATGCTCGATGGCAATGCGCCTTTCATGCTGATGTGCACGTCCGGCACCACCGGGCCGGCAAAACCGCTGGAAGTGCCGCTGCGCGCGTTGCTGGCGTTCAAAGGCTATCTGCGCGATGCCGTACAACTGCGCAGCGACGATCGGTTCTGGAACCTGGCCGATCCGGGTTGGGCCTATGGGCTCTACTATGCCGTGGCCGGCCCGCTGGCCCTGGGTCATGCCACCTTGTTCTACGACGGCGGCTTTACGGTCGACAGCACCTGCCGAGTGATCGACAAGTACGCGATCACCAACCTCGCCGGATCGCCAACGGCCTATCGCATGCTGATCGCTGCTGGTGATCGCTTCGCGGCCGGGGTGCGCGGGCGACTGCGCATTGCCAGCAGCGCCGGGGAGCCTCTCAATCCGCAGGTGATCCGCTGGTTCGCCGAACAGCTGGGCGTCGTGGTCCACGATCACTACGGCCAGACCGAGCTGGGCATGGTGCTGTGCAACCACCACGACCTCGATCATCCCGTGCACGAAGGCTCGGCCGGTTTTGCCGTGCCTGGCCATCGGATTGTGGTGCTCGACGCGGACCTGCAGGAACTGGAGGCCGGTCAACCCGGGGTGCTGGCGGTAGACCGCGAGCGGTCGCCGCTGTGCTGGTTCGGCGGCTACCTGGGGATGCCGACCAAGGCGTTCAAAGGCAAGTATTACCTGAGCGGCGACACCGTCGAGCTCAATGCCGACGGCAGCATCAGTTTCGTGGGGCGCAACGACGATGTCATCACCACCTCAGGCTACCGGGTAGGGCCCTTCGATGTGGAAAGCGCCTTGATCGAGCATCCGGCGGTGGTCGAGGCCGCCGTGGTGGGCAAGCCCGACCCGGAACGCACCGAAGTCATCAAGGCCTTCGTGGTGCTGCAGGCGGGTTTCGAGGCGGGCCCCGAGCTGGCCGAAACCCTTCGCCTGCACGTACGTCAACGGCTCGCCGCCCATGCCTACCCGCGCGAGATCGAATTCGTCGAACAGCTACCCAAAACCCCCAGCGGCAAATTGCAGCGCTTCATCCTGCGCAATCAGGAAATTGCCAAGCAGCAGGCGTCCAGCGCCTGACGAGGAGACCGTTTCATGCACATCCAAGACAAGGTTTTCATGGTCAGTGGCGCTGCATCCGGGCTCGGTGCCGCCACCGCGCGGATGCTGGCCCGTGCAGGCGCACGCCTGATGCTGGTCGATCTAAACGCCGAGGCGCTCAAGGCGCAGGCCAGTGAACTGGAAGCCGGCTACGCACTGGCCGACATCACTCAGGCCGATGCTGCCCAGGCCGCCGTAGACATGGCCATGAGCAGCTTTGGCGAACTGCACGGGCTGGTGAATTGCGCCGGCGTGGTGGCCGGCGAGAAGATCCTCGGCAAGCAGGGCGCCCACGGGCTGGACAGTTTCAGCCGCATCATCAATATCAATCTGATCGGCACTTTCAACCTGCTGCGCCTGGCCGCCGAGGCCATTGCCAAGAGCACCGCGAACGCCGAAGGCGAACGTGGCGTGATCATCAACACCGCCTCGGTGGCTGCCTTCGACGGTCAGGTCGGCCAGGCCGCTTATGCCGCATCCAAGGGCGCGGTGGCGAGCTTGACCTTGCCGGCGGCACGGGAACTGGCGCGCTACGGCATTCGGGTGATGACCATCGCGCCGGGCATCTTCGAAACCCCGATGATGGCCGGGATGAGCGATGAGGTGCGCGCGGCGCTGAGCGCCGACGTGCCCTTTCCGCCGCGCCTGGGCAAGCCGGAGGAATATGCTGCTCTGGTGCGCCATATCATCGAAAACAGCATGCTCAATGGCGAAGTGATCCGTCTCGACGGCGCCCTGCGCATGGCGGCTAGGTAATAAGGGAAACTACAGATGAATGAAGATCCGATCGTTATCGTTATCGTCAGCGCCGTGCGCACACCCATGGGTGGCTTTCAGGGCGACCTGCGCAGCCTGACCGCGCCTCAGCTGGGCGCTGCGGCCATTGCGGCTGCCATCGAGCGCGCCGGTATCGATGCCGGCAGCGTCGACCAGGTCCTGTTCGGCTGCGTGCTGCCGGCCGGGCTGGGCCAGGCACCGGCGCGCCAGGCGGCACTGGGCGCCGGGCTGTCCCACGCCACGACTTGCACCACCCTGAACAAGATGTGCGGGTCGGGCATGCAAGCCATGCTTTTGGGCCACGACGCCTTGCTCGCAGGCAGCGCTCGGGTGGTGGTGGCCGGGGGCATGGAGAGCATGTCCAACGCGCCCTACCTGTTGGATCGCGCCCGCGATGGCTATCGCATGGGCCACGGCCGGGTACTCGACCATATGTTCCTCGATGGCCTGGAAGACGCCTACGAACCCGGTCGCCTGATGGGCACCTTTGCCGAGGACTGCGCCCAGGCGCACGGTTTCAGCCGTCAGACGCAGGACGAATTCGCCCTGGCCTCGCTGACCCGCGCACGCCAGGCCATCAGCGACGGCAGTTTTGCCTCGCAGATCGTGCCGGTGCAGGTCATCCGCAACAAGCAGCCCCAGATGGTCAGCGATGACGAGCAGCCGCCCAAGGCCAACCCGGACAAGATCCCCACGCTGAAACCGGCCTTCCGTGAGGGCGGCAGCGTGACGGCGGCGAATTCCAGCTCGATTTCCGATGGCGCCGCGGCCTTGCTGCTGATGCGCCGCAGCGAAGCCCAGGCTCGCGGACTTGCGCCGCTGGCGGTCATTCACGGGCATGCCGCCTTCGCCGATGCACCGCACCTGTTCCCGGTGGCGCCCATTGGTGCCATTCGCAAGCTGGTGGAAAACACCGGCTGGGCGCTGGAAGACGTCGACCTGTTCGAGATCAATGAGGCCTTCGCCGTGGTCACCCTGGCCGCCATGCAGGCCCTCGACCTGCCGGCAAGCAAGGTCAACGTCAATGGCGGAGCCTGCGCACTGGGTCACCCCATCGGCGCGTCCGGGGCGCGCATCGTGGTGACGTTGCTGGCGGCATTGCGGCAACGCAACCTGCGCCGCGGCATCGCTGCCATCTGTATCGGCGGCGGTGAAGCCACGGCCATCGCGGTCGAATGCCTCTATTGAGGAGGCCTGTGGTCAGGGTGCTTGCTCGGCGCCAACGGATGGATTAGAAATGACGACCGCAGGGGCGGGGCAATGATTGCCCCGCAGCCTATTCGGTCCGTTTCGCGCAGAAGCGGTGAGCGAGGATGAGTGAGCCTGACCCGAACACCGCTCGACAGCCCGTCGATGCGCGACACGATCTCGATTCACCTCGTGCGTGAGGCCGTACGCGACAGCCATGTCGACCTGGAGCGGATTCTTCACGCGGCGGGCATCGATGACCGGCTGCTGCTGGACGATCAGGCCCGGGTCCCGGTTCAGCGTTACGCCCGGCTCTGGCGGCAACTGGCCAGGGCGCTGGATGACGAATTTTTCGCCATGGCTGCGCGGCCATTGCGCCGCGGCAGCTTCGCCTTCCTCTGCCAGGCCTGCCGGCAACAGCCGACCGTGGGCGCCGCGCTCAAGCTGGCCCTGGAGTTTCTTGCACTGATGCTCAGCGACTACGACGGCCGTCTGGCGACCCAGCAATCGCTCGCGGAAATCGTCCTACGTGAGCGCAGCGCCGACCCCAAACGCGCATTTTCCTGTTTCACCTACTGGATGATCGTGCACGGTATCGCCTGTTGGCTGGCTGGCCGGCGTATCCCGATCCTGGCGATGGAACTGCGCGGCCCTGCGCCTCGATACGTCGGTGATTACCAGGTGATGTTTTCGCCCAACCTGCGCTTCGAACGGCCACGCACGCGGTTGATCTTTGCCGCCGAGCATCTAGACATTCCCGTACGGCGCAGCGCAACGGAGCTGCGCCGTTTCCTGGCCCGCGCCCCGGCGAACATCCTGGTGCGCTACCGCGATCCCGACAGCCTCGGCTGGCGCATCCGCCAACACCTGCGCAACCTGCCGGCTGCCGATTTTCCAGCCATCGAGGCGATGGCGGCCCACTGTGGCGTTTCAGTAGCAACGCTGCGCCGGCACCTGACCGAGGAGGGCGCCGGCTATCAGGCCCTCAAGGACAGCGTGCGCCGCGAGCGTGCGGTGCTGTGGCTGGCTGAACCCCAGGCAACGTTCGAAGACATCGCCGAGCGCCTGGGCTTCGCCGATGCCAGCTCCTTCTACAAGGCGTTTCGCAAGTGGACCGGGGCCAGTCCCGGGCATTACCGCAGTCTGATTCTCGATGCGGACGATTTACAATTCACCAAGCCGCGCGTGATGCCGCAACAGACGATCCGCTAACGACCATCCGCCGGTATGTTCTTGCATTTGTCAGGGCAAAGCCGGCAAATCCGCTTTATTCATCGTTGAATGGACCCATAACGCAGGGTGCCGTCCGGCGTTTTGCGCGCCCATAATGAAAACACAACAACAAAGGTGTCCATGCCATGTTCAAGGACCACATCGTAAAGCCGCGCGCAACCGACAGTCCGGCGTTCATGGGCACAGTAGCCGCCGTGTGCTTCGCGGTGACGCTGTTCGCCGGCCTCGGCGAGAGTGGCCTGGCCCGGCTGATGGCACCCATATTGCTGGATCTGCACGTGCCCCTGGCAAGGGATGTAGCCGTGGCGGTCACCTTCACCCTGACGCTGGTCCTCAACCTGTTCGTGCTCGGTCGCTTCCCCTTGCGAGCGCAGATCGTCACTGTGTGGTGCGAACTGCTGCTGATGTTCCTGCTGTTCTTCGACACCTTTGACCTTTCCTATTCATTCATCGCCACCAAGGTCGGCTTCATGATTACCCAAGGGGTATTCACGACCGTGTATGTGTCGGCGATCTCCATCACCATCGCTTTCGTGCTTGCCCTGCTGGGTGCGACCGCACGCCTTTCGTCCAACGGCTTCGCCATCGCGATCGCCAGCTTTTACACCTCGTTTTTTCGTGGTGTGCCGCTGCTGATCCAGATCTACCTCATCTACCTGGGCATTCCGCAACTGGGCTATGTGGTCGGCGCGGTGCCTGCGGGTATTTTGGCCCTGTCGCTGTGCTATGGCGCCTACATGACCGAGATCTTCCGTGCCGGCATCAGCAGCATCCCCCGAGGGCAATGGGAGGCGTCGCGAGCCATAGGCCTGTCGCCGCTGCAAACCATGATGCGGGTGATTTTGCCGCAGTCCATGCGGCTGATCATCCCGCCCACCGGGAACCAGTTCATTTCGATGCTCAAAGACAGTTCGCTGGTGTCGGTGATAGGCGTCTGGGAGTTGATGTTCCTGGCGCGTACCCAAGGCCGCGCGGAGTTTCGCCATCTGGAGATGTTGATCACTGCGGCGGTGCTGTACTGGCTGCTGTCGATTGTTCTGGAAACGGTCCAGGCCCGCCTGGAAAAGCACTTCAACCGTGCCCACCGCTGAGTAGGGCCAGTGCTTGATATGAAAAAGGCGCCCGCTATGAACCTGGAGCTTGCCATGAATCGATCGACCGTCCCTGCTGCGTCCCCCCGTTCAGCCGCTGTTCGGGTGCGTCGGCTGAACAAGTGGTATGGCGAGTTTCATGTGCTCAAGGAGATTGATCTGCACATTGCCAGCGGTGAGATCGTGGTGATCTGCGGGCCGTCGGGCTCCGGCAAGTCCACGCTGATCCGTTGCCTGAACCTGCTGGAAGACTTCCAGCAAGGTGAGGTGATCATCGGCGATACCCCGCTGACCCGCGGCGCGGCGTGCGTGGCGGGCATACGCCGCCAGGTCGGGATGGTCTTTCAGCAGTTCAACCTGTTTCCGCACCTGAGCGTACTTGACAACCTCATGCTCGGGCCGCGTCTGGTCAGCCGACTCAGCGATGCCGAAGCCCGCGCTCTGGCCCATGAGTACCTGGAACGGGTGCGTATCGGCAACCAGGCCGACAAGTACCCCGGCCAGCTGTCCGGTGGCCAGCAGCAACGCGTGGCCATTGCCCGGGCGCTGTGCATGCGCCCGCGCATCATGCTCTTCGATGAACCGACTTCGGCACTGGATCCGGAAATGGTCAAGGAGGTGCTCGACGTGATGGGCGAACTGGCCGAGGACGGGATCACCATGCTCTGCGTCACCCATGAAATGGGCTTCGCCCGGCGCGTTGCCGACCGGATCATCTTCATGGACCAGGGCCGCATCGTTGAGGAGGCCTCGCCGCAGGCGTTTTTCGACAACCCGCAACACGAGCGTGCCCGCGAGTTTCTCTCGCAGATTCTCAGCCACTGAGTGATCCGTCAGGGCCGGACATGGCTTCAAACGCTGCACACGCCACAACAACGACAACTGCGTATCGCTGCTCTCTGGAGGTTCACCATGACGTCGCTGACTCGCTTGTTCACCGCTGCCGCACTGGCTGGTGTTTTCATGACCGGGGCCGGAGTTGCCTGGGCCGGCGCCACCCTGGATCGCATCAACTCGACCAAGGTCATGAAAGTGGCCACGGCGGCCAATTGGCCACCGCAGTCGTTTCTCGGGCCGGACAATGCCCTGCAGGGTTTCGATATCGACGTGGCCACCGAGATCGGCAAGCGACTCGGTAGCAAGGTCGCGTTCGTCACGCCCGAGTACGGCATCATCACCGCCGGGCGTTGGTCGAACCGCTGGGACATCTCCGTCGGCTCCATGACCCCGACCCGCGAGCGCGGCCGGGTTCTGGATTTCCCTGCGGTCTATTACTACACCCCGTATGTATTCGCCGTGCACAAGGCCGCGGCCGGTACCAAGACCGCAGACCTCAATGGCAAGATCATCGGCGTCGAGGCCGGCACCACGTCGGAGGACTACATCAATCGTCGGCTGACCATCGATGCGGCCGACGTGCCGTCCTTCACCTATGACGTGGAGCCTGGCGAAGTGAAAACCTACGGCGACAGCATGGGCCCGCTGGATGATCTGCGCATGGGCAACGGTGTGCGTCTGAACGCGACCCTGTCGGCCCTGCCGACCATCACCGCTGCCATCAAGAACGGCTACCCGATCGTTCAGGTCGAGGGTAAGCCGGCCTACTACGAGCCGCTGGCGATCGCCGTTGACAAGGGCGATGACGCCTTCAACGGGGCGCTGACCAGAATCGTCGAAGAGATGAAAGCCGACGGTACTCTCAAGCAGCTGTCCGAAAAATGGTACGGCGCCGACCTCACCAAGGTGCAGTGAACCAACCCCCTGCGCGTGTCCCTTGGCCCGGCACGCGCAAGGTAGACGCCCGACGAAGGACGAGGTCTTCATGTTCAGCTATATCGACAACTATTACACCGCAACCATGCGCGCGGCCCCCGTGCGCCCGCCGCTCGCTGGCCAAGTCAGCGTCGACGTGTGCATCGTGGGTGGTGGCCTGGCGGGGCTGAGCACGGCATGGGAGCTGGTGTCGCGCGGCAAGTCCGTGGTCGTGCTGGAAGCGGCGCGGGTCGCCTGGGGGGCGTCGGGTCGCAATGGCGGGTTCGTGCTGCAGGGTTGGTCCGAAGGCCTGTCGGCCATCGAGCAGCGCTGCGGCAAGGACACCGCTGGGGCCCTGTTCAAACTGTCCCTGGAGGGCGTGGACAGTGTGCGCGAGACCATCACCGGGCACCAGCTGCCCGGCTGCGCGCCCAGTCGGGGCAAGCTGAGTGTCAGCCGCTTCGACAATGCCAACAGCCTCAAGCGCTTCAGCGAGCGCATGGACCGCGATTTCGGCTTTACCCTCGACTACCTCGACCGCGATGCCTTGCGCACTCTGCTCAATACCCAGCGTTACCACCAGGGGCTGCGTGATACCCACGGTTTCCATTTCCACCCACTGAACTACTGCCTTGGCCTGGCAGAGTTGATCGAGCATAAGGGCGGGATGATTCACGAGCAGTGCGCCATGCTCGAAGTCGTCAGCCGGGCAGGGCGCTCGCAGGTATCGACCGCCCACGGCAGTGTCGATTGCGCTGACGTGGTGTACTGCTGCGGCGGCTACGGCGGCCCTGAGTTCGGCAAACTGCACCGCGCCTTCCTGCCCATTGCCACCTACGTGGTCCTCACCGAGCCGCTGGGCGAGCGCCTGCAGCAGGCGGTGCGCACTTCAGAAGCCGTCGGTGATTCCCGCCGTGCCTCGGACTATTACCGTATCGTCGACGGCGATCGGCTGTTGTGGGGCGGCCACATCACTACCTACAACCTGCAGGACGAACAGCGCCTGGCACAACTGCTCACTGCCGATATCCTCGACGTTTACCCGCAACTTCGAGGCCTGAGGATCGACAAGGCATGGTCTGGACTGATGGGCTATGCGCGGCACAAAATGCCCCACATCGGCCCAATCGGCCCAGGGCTGTGGTCCTGCGCTTCGTTCGGGGGGCACGGTATGAACACCGCGCCAGCAGGCGGGCGGGTGATCGCCGAGGCCATCTGCGGTGAATCGGATCGCTACCGCCTGTTCGATCGCTATGGTCTGCAATGGAATGGTGGCCCATTCGGGCCACCGGCGGCGCAATTGGTGTATACCGGTTTGAAGATGATGGACAGATTCCAGGAACGACACGCCGGCGCAGGGCCGCGCTAACGCCTCCTCACGCAAGGTCGATACGGCATGGAAGCACACTCACCCCGTACATTGTTCAACCTGACCGAGAACGATCGCCAGTTGCTGGCGCTACTACAGGCCAACGCTCGCGAGCCGACCGCGTCGCTGGCACGCAAGCTGGGCGTGTCGCGCTCCTCGGTGCAGGAGCGCATCCAGCGGCTGGAGAAAGCCGGCATCATCACCGGCTACAGCGTGCGCATCGACCACGACCGGATACAGCCGACCATCAACTGCTTCACCATGACTTCGTGCACCAACAAAAGCTACACCGATGTCATGACGACGCTGCGCAAGATCGACGCGGTGCAGGCCGTGTACGCGGTGTCTGGGGAGTCGGACTTCATCATTCACCTGGCCACCGGGACCCTGGGCGAACTTAATGCCGAACTGACCCGGATCAACATGATCAAGGGCGTGGCGCACACCGCGTCGCATATCGTGATGGAGACCAAGTTCAGTCGTCGGTTGAGTGTGTAGCAGGGGCAAAAGCCCGGCGAGAGATTTCACCGGGCGGAGTGCCTGCGGAGTTACCTACAGATTGATCGGGTACTGCGTGATGAACCGCACGTCATCCAGATCGCCGCTGAACGAGTTGCGGTAGGTGGCCTGACGCAGGCGGAAGGTCAGGTTTTTCAGAGGACCGCTCTGCACCGTGTAGGCTGCTTCCAGGTCACGTTCCCATTCGGTCTGGCCGCTCGCGCCGTTGGCCAGGGTGATGTTGTCGCCACGCAGGTAGCGGGCGAACACATCCAGCCCCGGCACCCCAAGGCCGGCGAAGTTGAAGTCATAGCGTGCCTGCCATGAACGTTCGTCCTCGCGGGTGAATTCGGCGTACTGCACGTAGTTGGCCATGTAGTTGGTATTGCCGCCGTCGGTGTAGAAGACGTAACCGCCTTTGCCGGTGATGGCCTGATAGGCCAGCGTCAGCTTGTGCGTGCCGTAGCTGTAGGCGGTCTTGAGGCTGAACGAATTGCTGTCGATATCCCCGCCGCGCTCGGCGCCGGTGCTCTTCTGGTTGTAGAAGCGGAAGTCAGCGGAAAACGCCTGCTGGTCATCGATGGGTTTGACCCAACTCAGCCCCGCGTATTTCTTCTTCCACAGATCCTGCACGTCCGAGGCATACAGCGCGCCGGTCAAGGCCGGGGTGAAGTTGTAGGTAGCGCCATAGACGTCCGCACGGGTCATGCCGCCGGCATTGTGGCCACTTTGCGCGTACGTGCTTAGCGAGGTGAGGTGGGCGACATCGATGCGCAGGTTGTCGATTTCCTTGCTGCTCAGGTAGAACCCTTCGGTCGTCTCGGGCAAGAGGCGACTGTCACCGGTCGAGTAGACCGGCAGATTGAGGGTCATTTCGCCGTACTTGAGTACCGTGTTCGAGACCTTGAGCTTTACCGCAGCCGCGGCGCGGGAGTAGTCGTCCTCGGCCCGATCGACCCCCGGCGTGTGCCGGCCATTGCTGGGAAGCAGGCCGGTACCGATGCGGTCCGAGCTGCTGTCGAGTTTCATGCCATAGAGGCCTATGGCGTCTATGCCAAGGCCCAGGGTGCCTGGGGTGAAGCCCGAAGTGAAGGTGCCGATGAAGCCCTGGGCCCATTCTTCGCGATAGCTCTGCGCGTTCGGGCCAGTGTTGTGAAAATCCCGGTTCAAGTAGAAGTTGCGCGCCATGACCTGCGTGCTGCTGTCTTTGAAAAACGGGTTGTCGAGCACGTCGTCGGCAAAAGCCGCGGGGGAAATGGCCGCGCACAGTGTCGCACTGCCAAGCATTAAAGCTGACCGCATGGTGTTGACCCTTATCGAGAATAATCAGCAGATGGCGAAGTCTTGAAGCAAGATTATTGTTATGGGGCGTCCATGCCCTGCAGCGGTGAATCAGTTGCTTTCGGCCACTTCGCAGATGCTCAGAATGGCCAGGATGTAGACGCGGACCATGTCCAGGTAATCGCGCTTGTGAACACGCTCGTCGGGCATGGTGTTGAACTTGCCACCGGGCCCGCAGACCACGCCCTGCATACCCAGGCGCTGATAGAAATGCGCGGCATCGGTGCCGAAGTACGCCGGCGGGGTGATGATTCCAGTGGGCTGCGGTTCACCGCGCACCTGCTGATAGGCGGCGTTCACGGCCTTGACGATGGGCGAGTCGAGCGCTACTTCGAAGGGCGGCATCAGCGGCTGGTTGTCGCTGTCGTTGATCAGCTTGGCTTGCAGGCCCGGAAACTGTTCGCACAGGCGATCGAGCAGTCCTTGCAGGTCGGCGAGCACCGACTCGACGGTCTGCCCAGGGGTGTAGCGGGCCGAGCCACGCAAGCGCAGGAAATCGGCGACCTGCGGCGGACGCCATTCTTCCAGGTCGCGGCCGAGGGCTCCGTGCACCACGCCGATGTGACCACGGTTGACCTGTTCATGCTCGGGCGTGCGGGCACCGCTGAAGGTGATGCCGTTGATCTGCGGAATGAGCTGCACCGCCGCAGTGATGACGTCCACCGCTTCTTCGCGCTTGGACAGATGGCGGGTGTCGCCGGTCAGCTCGATGACGAACATCAGCGAGCCCACGTGCAGGGTCACCGCCTGCAGGTCGGTCGGTTCGCAGTTGATGAAGTAGTCGGCTTTGACGCCTTGTTCGATCGCCGCGATGGTGCCGATCCCGCCTTGCAGCTCGCCGACCACATAGGTCAGGATCACGTCGCCCTTGAGCTTGACCCCGGCGTCTATCAAGGTTTTCAGCGCGCAGAAGTAGGCGGCATCACCGGCCTTCATGTTGGAGACGCCGATGCCATAGATGAACTCGTCATCGACCTTGCCGGCCCACGGGTCCACGGTCCAGCCTTCGGTGACTGGGTTGGTGTCCAGATGGCCATTGAACAACAGGCTGTGGCCACCACCGCCCTGACCCTTTAGCGTGCCAATGGCATTGAGGCGTTCGCCGGGTACCGGCATCAGCTCGCTGTGCAGCCCCAGCTCGCTCATCTGCCCAGCCATGTATTCGGCCAGCCGACGCTCCTCGGCAGTGGCGCTGTAGCTCTTGTGCTGCACCATGCGCGCAAGAAAGTCGAGGCAGTAGGCCTCATCGATGCTGTGGATCAGCGCATCAGGCGTCATCGAGTTGCTCCATTTCGGTGAGGGGCTGCGGCACTGCCTGGAGCAGGGCGCGGGTGTAGGGATGCCGGGACTGTTCGGCCATGTCCTGCGCGGGCAGGATTTCCAGCAGATCGCCGCGGTACATCACGGCGATGCGGTGAGCGATCTGGCGGATCAGGTTCAGGTCATGGGTGATGAACAGGTAGGCGGTGCCATGCTTGCGGCGCAGCTCCAGCAACAACTCGATCACCGTGGCCTGCACCGACACGTCCAGCGCGGCGGTGATCTCGTCGCAGATCACCAGCTCCGGTCGCGCCGCGAAGGCGCGGGCGATCGCCACCCGCTGTTTCTGGCCGCCGGACAGGGCATGCGGAAAGCGATCGGCGAAATCCTCGGGCAGGCGCACCTCACGCAGCAATCGAGCGACGGCCTGGCGCTCGGTTTCTCCCTCGGGCAGGCCATAGAGCCGCAGCGGGCGAGCGAGAATCTGGCCGATGGTTTGACGCGGATTGAGCGAGGCATCCGGGTGCTGAAAGATGATCTGCACCTTGCGCCGGTAGTCACGGCTCATGTCGGCGGCGCCCCGAATGTCGACGCCCTCGAACTGCACCTGCCCGGTGAACGGGGTGAGGCCTGTCAACGCCTTGGCCAGGGTCGACTTGCCCGAACCGGATTCGCCGATGATGCCGAGGATCTCGCCACGCGCCATGCTCAGGGTCATGTCTCGGGCAGCCAGGGAAGGCTTGGCGGCACGTCGCAGCAGACCGTCGAGCAGCCCAGGACGACCGTAACGCACGCTGAGTCCGTTGACGTGCAGCAGCGGCTGACTCGGCGCAACGGTTTCGCTTAGCAGACGCTTATCCGCGGCCGGCACGGCGGCGACCAGTCGTTGCGTGTACGCATCGCTGGGCGCGCTGAAGATCCGCGCACCGGCCGCCTGTTCAACGATGCGCCCCTGATTCAGGACGCAGACCCGATCCGCCACCCGCGATACCAGGGCCAGGTCGTGGGAAATGTACAGCGAGGCCACGCCGGTTTCCTCGCGCAGACGCCGGAACAGCTGCAGGATCTGTGCAGAGCTGATCACGTCCAGCGCCGTGGTTGGCTCGTCGAAGATCAGGCATTGCGGGCGACAGGCGAACGCCGTGGCGATGAGCACGCGCTGTTTTTCACCGCCGGAAGCCTCGTGGGGAAAGCGCTTCATCATTGCCGCCGGGTCTTTGAGATCGACATCGGCGAGCAGTTGCTCACCCAGGGCCCAGGCGTCCCGATAGCTCAGGTCGCGATGGCGGGTCAGCACTTCCACTACCTGTTCGCCCAGACTCAAAGTCGGGTTGAGCGACGCGCTCGGGTCCTGGAAGATCATTCCCAGGCGTCCGCCGCGTAACTGCTCGACCTGGTGTTGCGGCATCTGCAGCAGGTCTTCACCCTGCAGAATGATGCTGCCACCCACGTCCCGAGCGTTGCTCGCCAGGTAGCGCATGATGGCAAAGCCCAGGGTGGTCTTGCCCGAACCGGATTCGCCGACCAGGCCCACGACTTCACCGGCACCGACCTGGAAGTCGATGTTCTGCAAGACGTGGAGCGGGCCGCCTGGCAGTTGATAGTCGAGGCTGTAGTCAGCCACTTGCAACACGGCAGTCATTGGCGGTGCCCCTTGGGATTGAGGGCATCGCGCAAGCCATCGCCCAGCAGATTGAAACCAATCGCGATGATGGCGATGGCCAGGCCGGGCATGAGCATCATCCACGGCGCCTGAAAGAAATACCGTCTGGCCTCGGCCACCATCAGCCCCCATTCCGGCTGCGGCGGTTGCGCACCCAGGCCGAGGAAGCTGAGGGTGGCAAACAACATGATGGCGAACGCGACGCGGATAGTGGCCTCGACAATGATCGGCGCAACGATGTTGGGCAGCATTTCCCGCACCACGATGTAGGCAGTGGATTCGCCGCGGGCAATGGCAGCGCTGACGTAGTCCTGACGGCGAGCGGCGAGGGCGACGCTGCGCGCGATCCGCGCCATGCCGGGGACGAAGGCGATGGTGATCGCCAGCACGGCGTTGAGGTCGCTTTTGCCCAACGTGCTGACGATCAACAGCGCGAACAGCAGGCTGGGGATCGACATTACGGCGTCCAGCGTGCGCATCAGCGCTTCATCGATACGCCCGCCCAGATAGCCGCTTGCCGTGCCGAGCAATGCGCCCAGCAGCATCGCCATCGCGGTGGCCAGCACCGACAGCGAAATGGTCGCCCGGGCTCCGATGAGCAGGCGGCTGAAAATGTCGCGTCCCAGCTGGTCGGTGCCCAGCCAATGCAACAGGCTGGGTGCCTTGTACCGGGCCAGGATCGAAATCGCCTCCGGGTCGTAAGGGGCCAGCGCCGGCCCGGCGCAGACCAGCACGATCGCCAGAAGCAGAATGATGCTGCCCACCAGACCCTGCGGCGAGCTCAGCAGTCGGTAGATGATGTCACGCATATTGAATCCGCCGATCAAGGTAGGCATAGGTCAGGTCAGCGATGAAGTTGACCACGCAATAGGTCGCGGCGAGGATCAGCACACCGCCCTGAATGGCCGGCAGATCGCGGGCCGCGACTGCCACCAGCAGCTCCCGGCCGATGCCTGGAATGTTGAAGATTTCTTCCACCACGACGATGCCGCCGAGCAGATAGCCCACGTCCAGCGCGACGATGGTGATGGTCGGCAGCAGACCGTTGCGCAGCGCATGACGCAACAGCACCCGGCGCCGCGACAGCCCCTTGAGCCGCGCCGCACGGATGTAGTCGGTCTCGAGCACGTCGATCATCTCGGAGCGCACCATCCGCGACACGTGAGCGACCATGATCATCGACACCGTGAGCGTTGGCAGGATCAGGTGCCGCAGGCCCTCGCCGAAGTTTTCCGAAAGCGGCACGTAACCGGTGGCCGGCAGCAGTTGCCAGACATCGGCGAACAGCAGCACCAACAGGGTTGCCGTGACGAACTCGGGCAGCGACACGCCGATGTAGGAGAACAGGGCAATGATCAGGTCCACCGGTCGTCCGCGCCGTACGGCAGCAAGGATGCCCAGCGGAATGGCCACGGCCAGCATCAGCAGCAGGGAACATCCCGCCAGCAACAGTGAGCGGCCCAGCGCGTCCAGCAATGAACCCAGCACCGGTTGGCCGTTGCGCATCGACAGGCCCAGATCGCCTTGCAGCACGGCCATCAGCCAGTGGCCGAATTGCAGCCACGCCGGTTGGTCCAGCCCGAGCTTGGCGCGCAGGGCGGCGAGCGCTTCGGGCGTGGCGTTCTGGCCCAGCAGCGTCACGGCGGCATCGGCCGGCAGCAACTGGGTGATGGCGAACACCAGCAGCGAAACGATCAGCAGGGTATAGACGACCAGAAGCAAACGCTTGGTCAGGTAGGCAGCAGTCACAGGGTTACCCTCGATTCATCCGCGCTTCGGGGCGCCTTCATCCAACCAAGCCTGGTCCAGGCGAAACACCGCGCCGCGAGGGTGCAATCGATAGCCTTGAACATAGTTGCGCTGGGCCGCCAGCACATCGAAGAAGGTCGGAATCAGCGACGGCACCTGTTCATGCATCAGGCGCTGGGCCGTGCCGTACAACGCCGCACGCTTGACCGAATCGTCCGTGCCCCGTGCACCGGCCACGGCGGCATCGAATTCGCTGTTGTTCCAGCGGGTTTCGTTCCAGGCGGCGTCCGAGGTGTACAGCAGGGAAAACACCGCATCGGCCGAAGGTTGCATGTTGTAGAAACCGACGTAGAAATTGCCTTTCTTCCAGACCTGGTCCAGGTAGGTACTGTTGGCCATCGTCTCGACCTTGATATTGAACCCGGCTGGCTTGGCCATTTCCCGTACGGCGATGCCCAACTGGGTGCGCGTAGAGGGCTTATCGGAGGCAACCAAGGTGATGTCCAGGCCATCGGGATAGCCGGCGTCGGCCAACAGCTCCCGGGCCTTGGCGATATCGGCCTGACGCAGTTCGATATCGGCGTGGTAACGGTAAGCGGCATTGAGCGGTGTATCGTTGCCCGGCGTGCCAAAGCCTTCCGCCACGAAGTCCACCAGTGCCGCCCGATCGACACAGAGCGACAGCGCCTGGCGTACCCGCACGTCGTTGAACGGCTTCTGGTCGCAGGCCATGTTGATGTTGAGGAACTGCCCGGAAGGTGCACGCAGTCCGGTCACGCCACTGGCTTGGCCAAGGCGGCTGAACTCGGTGGCCTGGGCTGACAGCATGAGATCGATGTCGCCGGACATCAGCGCAGAACTTTCTGCAGTCGGATCGGGGTAGACACGGATCTCGACGCGGTCCAGAAACGGACGCTCGGGGTCATGGAACTGTTCGTTGCGAGTGACCACGACCAGCCGCTCGGGCTCGAACGAGGCCAGCTTGAACGGCCCTGTGCCCACGGCTTCGCGCGTCAGGCGGGCCATATCCCCCTGGACGATCGCCGCGGGCACGATCTTGGCGTCCGGGTAGGCCAGGCTGATGGGAAGGTCTGCGTAGGGCATGGTGGTGGTCAGCTTGACGTGCAGCTCGTCGATCGCTTCCACGGACTTGATCGGGCCGATGTTGCGCAGGCCGGGCGACGCGGTCTTGGGATCGAGGATCGCCTGCAGGCTGGCCACGACATCCCTGGATGTGCAGCGGCTGCCGTCGTGGAAAAGCAGGTTGTCCCGCAGGCTGAAGGTCCACTCGGTCAGCGCTTCGTTGTGGCTCCAGGACGTGGCCAGATCGGGCTCGGCCTGCATGTCGTGACTCAGGCGTGTAAGCCCGTTGTAGAGCAGTTCGCTGAGCAGGTACTCGGGATTGACCCGAGCCAGCAGCGGATTGAGCATGCCCACCGCCTGGTCGACGCTGATGCGCAACGTACCGCCCTTTCGCGCGGCGCCGGCGGCCCACAATGTGCTGGAGAACGGCAGCATGGCAGCGCCGGTGACGATGGCCGTAGTTGCAAGAAAGCGGCGACGGTTGAGCCGGAAAACGGTAGTCATGGCGATACTTCACTTAGCAAAGAGATTGTGGGGCAGCTAGGTAAAAAGTGCCGATGACCGATCTTGATGCCAGTCTTCGGTGGTCGCTTGGGTTAGCCTGTTGCGGCGGTCCCAGGGGTGAAGTCTGCAGCCAGGTAGACCAGGATCGACTTGGCCAGGGCGACCAGATCTTCGCGGGTCGTGTATTCGTCGCTGGCATGAATGCGACTGTGCGGGCGAATCAGGCCACCCAACAAAATCTCCTGGATACCGGCCTGTTGCACCCAGCCCATATCCGAGCTGCTGCTGGAGCCATAGCACTGGAACTGCTCGGCGGTGAAACCGAAACCCACGCCCAGTGCGGCTTGCCAGCGCGGCCAATGGGGACCGGTCGGGTCCGCAACCGGCGCAAGATGGCCGATCACTTCAGCTTCCACCGCAAGTGCCGCGCTTGCGGCCATGGCGGTGTCGATGCAATGGTGCAGTTCTGCCAGCACCTGATCGAAGGGTTCTTGCGGAGCGTAGCGACGGTTGATCAGCACCTCGAACTGCGCTGGAACGGTAGAGCCTTTGCTACCGCCATGGGCCGCGGCCAAGGTCATGCGCGAAATCAGAGGTGCACCGTTGTAATGGGGCGGCGCCGGCATCGGCCATGCCCGCTGTTCCACCTGCTGCTTGAGTGCGTACAAGGCATTGAGCAGGGGCAGGCTTTCCTCGATGGCGTTGATGGCATCGACCGGTTCACCGGAGTGCGAAGAGCGGCCCTTGACCGTGATCTTCAGGTCGACACTGCCAAAGCACCCAGCCCAGATCCTCGGCGCGGCACCGCCGTTGAAACTCAGGATATGGCCCTCGACCAGGCGTTGTTCGGCCAGGTAGCGGATACCCGGATAAAGACCGCCTTCCTCATCGGTGCACAGCAGCAGGGAAGGGCAGTAGCGCAGCGGCAGGTCGAAACGTGCCGCCGCACGCAAGGCACTCAAGGTGGCGGCAATGCTGCCTTTCATATCGGCCGTGCCGCGCCCGATCAGCTTGCCGTCAGCTTCGGTCAGCTGCAGAGGAGGGTGGTTCCAGCCGTCACCGGCCGGCACTGTGTCGACATGGAAATACAGGCTGCAGACCTCTTGGTCTCCAAAATGTCGGGCAATCAGATTGATGCGTTCGCCATGGGCCTCGCCGCTGCGGGTCTGCCACAGTGCTTCGGGTACCGAAACCCGTGTCGCCTGCAAGCCAAGCGGCGCGGTCAGGGTTTCCATCAAGTCGGCGAAGGCGCCGTAGCCCGCGCCCGGCGGGAAGCAGGTATCGACCGCGATCATGCGTTGCAGATCGTCGATCAGCCCATCATGATCCGTCTCGATCGATTCGAGTGCCTGCTCAAGTGCCGCATTCATCGTCATTTTGAGTCTCGCCGCATTTCTATATAGTTTATAGTTAAACACCACCGCATGGCCCGTCAAGGAAAAACGATGACCAACAGCAACGCACCGGCTGCCGACGCCAGCTTTGCCCGACTGAGCGAACAGGACAGCGCACCTCTTTATGAAGTGGTGAAGCGGCGGGTCTCAGAGGCGATCCTGCTAGGGGAGTGGGCCAGTGGCACGGTGATCCCCAGTGAGAACGCATTGGCCGCAGACTTCGGCGTATCGGTAGGCACCGTGCGCCGCGCACTGGCCGAACTGGTGACAGAAGGCATGCTGATGCGCCGCCGCAAGACCGGTACCGTCGTCACCGGCTGGGCGCCGCTGCACAACCTGCGCTATTTCTTCCAGTACTTCCGGCTGCATAACAAGGAAGGCGCACTGCTGAAATCCAGCACCTCCTTGCTCGACTACCAGACAGGCAAGGCCACGGCGGAGGAGGCCGACAAACTGCTCATCGATCCTGCCAGTCCCGTTTACCGTCTGCATCGACTGCGCACCATCGGCGGCGTTGCCGCCATGCACGAACATTTCACGGTAGTGGCAAGCAAAGTCCCGGACTTCCCCGGGCCGGAAGCCTTTCCCGAACTCTTGTATCGCCACTTGCTCGAACACTACGGCATACGCGTAGCGGCGGTGCGCGAACAGCTCACCGCCGGCCTGGCCACGGCAGAGGACTGCAAGCTGCTGAAGCTGGAGGCGCCCCATGCCGTGATGGTCATCGACGCCATATCCTTCGACCAGACGGCAACGCCGGTGATGATCACGCACCAGCGCGCGAGTACGGAGCACTTCATGTACGTGAACGAAATTCGGTGATCAGGGCGTTAAAGGAAAGCGTGCTGTGCGTGTGACTTCGGGGCAGGCGGGTGGAGCTCGTGGAAGGGCTTCACTAGTAACTCTACTAAATGCTTATTTAGTAGAGTTATCGTTTTTTTCGGAGAGTTTTGAGCGGTGATAGGGGATTTTCGCTTCAGTTTAAGAGCGTCACTCACGCGTTGACTAGGTACGCTTGATTCGTGTCGTCACGTTGTAAGTTTTGCCTGTGGAACCGCGTATTGGTTGATGGCTACGCTGTGCTGATTGAGAAATACGAGCTCTGCCGCCGTGAATGGCTCGCCAGCACCGCAGAACCCGATCTCCAGTCAATGTGGCATGGGTAGGTAGCGACATGGAATACGACGACAACTGGTTGAAGATGCCGTGCTTGCGCTGTTGGCAACCTACAGCTCCGATACAGGCAATGCATGGAAAGGGTTCGACTTCGAAATCATGAACCGACTGCATGCGCACGGGTTAATTAGTGATCCGGTTGTGACCTTCCCTTTTTTAAGAGAGATTCCTAAGCCATTGATTTATAATGCTGTTAGCTTTACTTGCTGGCGAAAAAAGCTTGTCCAGACCAATGCAGGAACGGAACTCTCCTCTACAAACGACCAAAACCGGAACTCTCACGCATAAAGCACACTGATCACAGCAGACTGCCTCTTCAGCAAGCTGAGCCGCCAGTGATCAATACTGCTATTACCTGAAGCAAGTCCTACCGAATTGCTTCACTGCTGCTCAGAAGCGCCTAAACACAAGGGCTCTGGAGGATAGTTGGATGGTTGGGCAATTGAAGTCGCGTATTCTCATGAGTCAGGCAGCTAGCCATCGCGCCCCATTTCCCCGTTATGACTCAGATTGATCTGATCGTGAGCCCCCGTCCTTTTTGAACATAATTGATAAGCTGGTAAGGTCTATCCGAGCCTCTGCCGATTTGCCGTCATCGCAGATTTGTTGGGAAACTATCATCTGCTGCGGCGTGCCCGGAGGACTCTCTCACCGACAGGTGCAAAAGCCCGGAGCCTCGGCATACCCGGACAGAAAAATTTTAGGCAAGTCTCATCAATAGATGGCATCATCTACCGAATTCTCACGAGTATAGCGATCTAGCCCTGATAGATGAGAGATCCGATGGATATACATGCCTACCATTTGAATAAAAGCTTTATCGGCATGGACTCTTGGGATCTGATTTTGATCGTGTCCCCGGAAGTGGTG
>NZ_DJUS01000189.1:0-22634 GCF_002438365.1 Pseudomonas sp. UBA6276 | reverse complement strand
CGACAGCCTGCGCAGCGACCTGGAAGAGCGGGTGGCAATCAACGGCCATACCCCCGACTTCGCTTCCAGTGCCATGCTGCCGCCTGAAGGCCTGGACCTGAAGGATTACCTCGGCGGCCTGGAGCAAGGCTTGATCCAGCAGGCGCTGGACGATGCCAACGGTATCGTCGCCCGGGCTGCCGAGCGCCTGCGCATCCGCCGCACCACGCTGGTGGAAAAAATGCGCAAGTACGGCATGAGCCGGCGCGAAGGTGAGGGCGAAGAGCAACAGGCAGACGATTGACGCCTGTGGCTGCAACGGCCGCTGCTTGCAAGACAGCGGCCGCGCTTTACACCCCATCTGCTACTTCGTGTCAACCGCGCCAAGCCGCTGAAATCGCGGGCTTTAACCCAGCGCATCCGCCTCATTCTTTCCCCTGACTTGCGCCTTTGGAGTTCCATTCGGCACGGCTATTGCTTTTGCCCCTGTCACGATACCGTTTTTGACGGTGAGCCAAGTGAGAGAGAGCCATGCCACAGGCCGCTATCCAGCCGTCCGCTGCCCAGCCCCATCGCGACGTTAGCGCATCAGCAGCGCAGCCTGACAGCCGCCAGGGTCTGAATCAGGCCTTCGCTCTGTTCGACCAGATGTCCGATCGCCTGAGCGACTCCTACAGCCTGCTCGAAGAGCGTGTGGCAGCGCTCAAGGGTGAGCTGGAAGTGGTCAGCGCGCAGCGCCTGGCCGAGCTCGCGGAAAAGGAACGCCTCGCCAATCGCCTGCAGAACCTGCTCGATCTGTTGCCTGGCGGGGTCATCGTCATCGATGGTCAAGGTCACGTACGCGAGGCCAACCCGGCAGCCCTGGAAATGCTGGGTGCACCGCTGGAAGGCGAGCTGTGGCGTGAGGTGATCGTGCGCAGTTTCGCGCCGCGCCGGGATGACGGCCACGAGATCTCTTTGATCGACGGGCGACGCCTGTCGATTGCCACGCGCTCGCTGGATGCCGAGCCTGGCCAGTTGGTGTTGCTCACCGACCTGACCGAAACACGTCGGCTGCAGAGTGAGGTGGCGCGCAGCGAGCGCCTGTCGTCGCTGGGCCGCATGATGGCTTCGCTCGCCCACCAGATTCGCACGCCGCTGTCGGCTGCGCTGCTGTACGCCAGCCACCTGACCGATAAGCCTTTACCGGTCCAGACCCAGCAGCGTTTCGCCAGCCGCCTCAAGGAGCGTCTGCACGAGCTGGAGCATCAGGTGCGCGACATGCTGGTGTTCGCCCGCGGCGAGCTGCCGCTTCCGGATCGCTTGGCGCCCAAGCAATTGCTGCAGGCTTTGCAGGCTGCCGCTCAGCCCCATGTGCAGGAAGTACCTGTGCGTTGGCAGTGCGACAGCCACGCCGGCGAGCTGCTGTGCAACAAGGACACCCTGGTGGGCGCCGTGCTCAACCTGGTGAATAACGCCATTCAGGCCAGCAACGGTCAGGCCCGTCTGAAAATCCACCTGTATACCCGCGGCGATACGCTGCGCCTGTGCGTCAGCGACGACGGGCCTGGCATGGCGCCGGCGATCCTGGCGCGTCTGGGTGAGCCGTTCTTCACCACCAAGCCCACCGGAACCGGGCTCGGCCTATCGGTGGTCAAGGCCGTTGCGCGCGCGCATCAGGGTGACCTGGTCTTGCGTTCCAGAGTCGGGCGGGGTACCTGCGCAACCTTGACCTTGCCGCTGGTCGTTCAGCAGGAGCCCATTCGATGAACATCAAGGTGCTGTTGGTCGAGGATGACCGTGCCCTGCGCGAGGCGCTGGGCGATACCCTCGAACTGGGCGGTTTCGAATTCGAAGCGGTGACCTGTGCCGAGGAGGCCTTGCTGGCGGTGGCACGCGAAGCCTTTGGCATCGTCATCAGCGACGTCAACATGCCCGGAATCGATGGACATCAGCTACTGGCACTGCTGCGCGCTCGCCAACCGCAACTGCCGGTGTTGCTGATGACAGCCCATGGCGCGGTCGAGCGAGCGGTGGATGCCATGCGCCAGGGCGCGGCCGATTACCTGGTCAAGCCGTTCGAGCCGAGTGCGTTGCTCGATCTGGTGACCCGGCATGGTCGTGGTCTGGTTCCGGCGGGAAGCGAGCAGGGGCCGGTGGCGCTGGAACCCGCCAGTCAGGCTCTGCTCGAGCTGGCCGCGCGGGTCGCGCGCAGTGATTCCACCGTGCTGATATCCGGTGAGTCGGGTACCGGCAAGGAAGTGCTGGCGCGCTATATCCATCAACAGTCGAACCGCGCGCAGCAGGCCTTCGTTGCCATCAACTGCGCGGCGATTCCGGACAACATGCTCGAAGCCACCCTGTTCGGCCACGAGAAAGGCGCGTTCACCGGCGCCATTGCGGCCCAGGCCGGCAAGTTCGAGCAGGCCGATGGCGGTACGCTGCTGCTCGACGAGATTTCCGAGATGCCCCTGGGGCTGCAGGCAAAGTTGCTGCGTGTGCTGCAGGAGCGCGAGGTCGAACGTGTCGGCGCGCGCAAGCCCATTGCCCTGGACATCCGGGTCATCGCCACCACCAACCGCAACCTTGCGCAAGACGTCGCAGCGGGGCGTTTCCGCGAAGACCTGTTCTATCGGCTTTCGGTCTTCCCGCTGGCCTGGGCACCGCTGCGCGAACGGCCTGGCGACATTCTGCCGCTGGCCCGACGGTTGCTGGCCCGTCACGTCGACAAGATGAAGCACGCGCCCGTGCGCTTCGCGCCTGCGGCCGAACAGTGCCTGCTCGATCACCCCTGGCCGGGTAATGTTCGCGAGCTGGACAACGCCATCCAGCGTGCGTTGATCCTGCAGCACGGTAACCTGATCCAGGCCGCCGACTTCTGCCTGGCCGGGCCCGCCGGTGCAGTTGCGTCGTCACCGTTGAGCCTGGTGGAGCAGGCGCCCGCGCCTGTCGAGCCGCAGGCACTCCCCGGCGTGCTGGAGGACGATCTGCGCCGACGCGAATTCGAGATGATCATCGACACTCTGCGCAGCGAGCGGGGTCGGCGCAAGGAAGCCGCCGAGCGCCTGGGTATCAGCCCGCGGACTCTTCGCTACAAGCTGGCCCAGATGCGCGATGCCGGAATGGACGTGGAGGCCAGCCTGTTCGCCTCTTGAAGGCCGTCCGATGAGCGACGGTCGGTGCGGTGATTTGTCGCCGCCGATCCGTTTCGCCACCCTGCGACTGCAACTGGCACCCTCCTTGCTACTACCTCTGTAGTGAATGCAGCAGTGTCAAAAAAACGCAGGTCGTCGCAGAGGGTTACCCATGAGCCAAGGTATTGAATTCAACCGCTTGATGCTGGACATGCGCGCCATGCAGGCGGACGCCATGGCCAGACCCAAGGCGGTTGCGGCACCGGAAGTCGGTGCCAGCAGCTTTGCCGACATGCTTGGCGGCGCGATCAACAAGGTCGCCGACGTACAGGGTGCCTCCAGCCAGTTGGCCACTGCCTTCGAGATCGGCAAGAGCGGCGTCGACCTCACCGACGTGATGATCGCCTCGCAGAAAGCCAGCGTCTCGTTCCAGGCCTTGACCCAGGTGCGCAACAAACTGGTCCAGGCTTACCAAGACATCATGCAGATGCCGGTCTGAGGACGAATTGAGTCATGGCTGAAGCGACCACCGACAATCTTCCGGCCAAGAGCGGCAACAAATCGCCGCTCATGGGTCTGTCCGTCCTGCAGAATCTGTCACAGATGACCATGCTGCGTCAGGTCGGCCTGCTGGTCGGCCTGGCGGCCAGCGTGGCCATCGGCTTCGCCGTGGTCCTGTGGTCGCAGCAGCCCGACTACCGCCCGTTGTACGGCAGCCTGGCGGGCATGGACACCAAGCAGGTGATCGATACCCTGACCACCGCCAACATTCCCTACACCGTGGAGCCCAACTCCGGTGCCTTGCTGGTCAAGGCCGACGATCAGTCGCGTGCGCGCATTGCCCTGGCCTCGGCCGGCGTGGCACCCAGCGACGGCAATGTCGGCTACGAATCGCTCGACAAGGAGCAAGGCCTGGGCACCAGTCAGTTCATGGAAACCGCGCGTTATCGCCGCAGCCTGGAAGGTGAACTGGCCCGTACTATCGGCAGCCTGAACAACATCCGCGCAGCGCGTGTGCACCTGGCCATTCCGAAAAGCTCGGTGTTCGTCCGCGACGAGCGCAAGCCCACCGCGTCGGTCCTGGTGGAAATGTACCCCAATCGTACCCTGGACGCCGGCCAGGTGGCGGCCATCGTCAATCTGGTGGCGACCAGCGTTCCGGAACTGAACAAGTCGAACGTCTCGGTCGTCGACCAGAAGGGCACGCTGCTTTCGGCGCAGCTGGAAGACAACGCGTTGACCATGGCCGGCAAGCAGTACGACTACAGCCGTCGCCTGGAAAGCATGCTGACCCAGCGGGTGCAGAACATCCTGCAGCCGGTGGTGGGCAGCGATCGATTCAAGGCTGAAGTTTCGGCAGACCTGGATTTCAGCGCGGTCGAATCGACCTCCGAGCAGTTCAATCCGGACCAGCCGGCGTTGCGCAGCGAGCAGTCCACCACCGAGCAGCGTTCCAGCGGTTCGGGCCCTTCGGGTGTGCCGGGGGCCTTGAGCAACCAGCCTCCGGGGCCTGCCACCGCGCCGCAGAATGCCGCTCAGGGGCAGGCAGCCGCAGGCGCCATCCAGCCAGGCCAGCCGCTGCTCGACGCCAACGGCCAGCAGATCATGGACCCGGCCACCGGCCAACCGATGCTGGCACCGTATCCGGCCGACAAGCGTCAGCAGTCGACCAAGAATTTCGAGCTGGACCGTTCCATCAGCCACACCAAGCAGCAGCAGGGTCGTCTGAGCCGGTTGTCGGTGGCGGTGGTGGTCGACGACCAGGCCAAGGTCAACCCGGCTGACGGTACCGTGACCATGACCCCATGGAACGCTCAGGAGTTGGCCCGTTTCACCCGCCTGGTTCAGGACGCCGTGGGCTTCGATGCCAGCCGCGGCGACAGCGTGACCGTGATCAACGTACCGTTCGCGCCGAACTCGGCCGAAGTCATCACCGAACCTGCGTTCTACAAGGAACCCTGGTTCTGGGACATCATGAAGCAGGTACTGGGCGTGGTGTTCATCCTGGTTCTGGTATTCGGCGTGCTGCGTCCGGTGCTGAACAACATCACCGGCGGTGGCAAGGGCAAGGCGGGCGATGCCGAACTCGGCGCCGCCGGCGCGATGGGCGGTGTGGCCGCCCTGGGCATGGACGGCGAGCTGGCCAACGATCGGGTCAGCCTGGGTGGGCCGCAGAGCATTCTGCTGCCCAGCCCGACCGAGGGCTATGACGCCCAGTTGAATGCGATCAAGAGTCTTGTGGCCGAAGACCCGGGCCGAGTGGCCCAGGTCGTGAAAGAGTGGATCAATGCCGATGAGTAGTTCACAAGCCGTCACCCCCAAGCTGACCAAGGTCGACAAGGCCGCCATCCTTCTGCTGTCGCTGGGTGAAACCGATGCGGCGCAGGTGCTTCGCCACATGGGCCCCAAGGAGGTCCAGCGCGTGGGCGTGGCCATGGCGCAGATGCGAAACGTGCACCGTGAGCAGGTCGAGCAGGTGATGAGCGAATTCGTCACCGTGGTCGGCGATCAGACCGGTCTGGGCGTCGGTTCCGACAACTACATCCGCAAGATGCTGACCTCAGCGCTGGGCGAAGACAAGGCCAATGGCCTGATCGACCGCATCCTGCTGGGCGGCAACACCAGCGGCCTGGACAGCCTGAAGTGGATGGAGCCCCGGGCCGTGGCCGACGTCATTCGCTACGAGCATCCGCAGATCCAGTCGATCGTCGTGGCCTACCTCGACCCCGACCAGGCCGGCGAAGTGCTGGCGCATTTCGAGCACAAGGCGCGGCTGGACATCATTCTGCGCGTATCGTCGCTCAACACCGTACAGCCGGCAGCGCTGAAAGAACTCAACACCATTCTGGAGAAGCAGTTCTCCGGCAATTCCAACGCCACCCGGACGACCCTGGGTGGGGTCAAGCGCGCTGCCGACATCATGAACTTCCTCGACAGCTCGTCCGAAGGCCAGTTGATGGATTCCATCCGTGAGGTCGACGAAGAACTGTCCGGGCAGATCGAAGACCTCATGTTCGTCTTCAACAACCTCAAGGATGTCGACGACCGCGGTATCCAGGCGCTGCTGCGCGAGGTTTCCTCGGACGTGCTGGTGGTGGCGCTCAAGGGCGCCGACGAGGGTGTGCGCGAGAAGATCTTCAAGAACATGTCCAAGCGCGCGGCCGAGCTGCTGCGGGACGACCTCGAGGCCAAGGGGCCGGTGCGAGTCAGCGATGTCGAGTCGGCGCAGAAGGAAGTGCTCACCATTGCTCGGCGCATGGCCGAAGCCGGCGAAATCGTGCTCGGTGGCAAGGGTGGGGAAGAGATGATCTAATCATCCCTCTCCCAGACCTCTGTCGTGGAGGCCGGCTGCCTTGGGGTGGTCGGCTCCGAGCGACCCCACTTCGCACCCAGGCGTCAGGAATCGCAAGCCATGTCCCGCCCCACCCAAGAACCCGTCAGTGAACTGATTCGCGCCGTCGACGCGCGCAGTGCCGACCTGTGGGCGTTGCCCAGCTTCGATCCCGAGCGGCCTGCCGAAGAGGTGGTGCCGGAGCCCGTGTCGGTCGAGGAAATCGAAGAGGTGCCCCTCGATGAGGTGCAGCCCATTACCCTGGAGGAGCTGGAAGCCATTCGCCAGGAGGCCTACAACGAGGGCTTCGCTACCGGTGAAAAGGAAGGCTTTCACAGCACCCAGCTCAAGGTCCGTCAGGAAGCCGAAGCCGCGCTGGCTGGCAAGCTTGCCCAGTTCGACCGGCTGTTGGGACACCTGCTGACGCCTATTGCTGATCAAGATACCCAGATCGAGAAATCACTGGTCGAACTGGTGGGCCACATTGCCCGCCAAGTCATCCGCCGCGAGTTGGTGACCGATTCCAGCCAGATCGAAAAAGTCCTGCGCGAAGCGTTGAAGTTGCTGCCCATGGGCGCCAACAATATCCGCATCTTCATCAACCCTCAGGACTTCGAGCAGATCAAGTCGCTGCGCGAGAAGCACGAGGAAAACTGGCGAATCCAGGAAGACGACTCGCTACAGCCTGGTGGTTGCCGTATCGAAACCGAACACAGCCGCATCGATGCGAGCATGGAGACGCGCATCACCCAGGCCATTGCGCAATTGTTCGATCAGTTGCACGAGCAGAACATGCACCCGGCCCCGGCCGACATCACCGTCGATCTGGACGCGCCCGATGAAGCTTGATCGCACCAGCTTCGGCAAGCGCCTGGGCAGCTACGAGGCGGCCATCGACCTGCCGCGCCAGCCCATCGTCGAAGGGCGCTTGCTGCGCATGGTCGGCCTGACCCTGGAAGCCGAAGGGCTGCGCGCGGCCATGGGCAGTCGCTGCGTGGTGATCAACGACGACAGCGACCAGCCGGTGCAGGTCGAAGCGGAAGTCATGGGCTTCTCCGGCAGCAAGATCTACCTGATGCCCGTGGGCAGCGTCAGCGGCATCGCGCCCGGCGCGCGGGTGGTGCCGGTGGCCGATACCGGGCGTCTACCGATGGGCATGAGCATGCTTGGGCGCATCCTCGACGGCGCCGGGCGAGCACTGGACGGTAAGGGCGGCATGAAGGCCGAGGACTGGGTACCGATGGACGGGCCCACCATCAACCCACTCAAGCGCGACCCCATCAGTCAGCCACTGGATGTCGGCATTCGCAGCATCAACGGCCTGCTGACCGTAGGGCGTGGCCAGCGCCTGGGTCTGTTCGCCGGTACCGGTGTGGGCAAGAGTGTGCTGCTGGGCATGATGACGCGGTTTACCGAAGCCGACATCATCGTCGTCGGCCTGATCGGCGAGCGGGGCCGCGAGGTCAAGGAGTTCATCGAACATACCTTGGGCGAGGAGGGGCTGCGCCGTTCGGTGGTGGTGGCATCACCGGCTGACGAAGCGCCATTGATGCGCCTGCGCGCCGCCATGTACTGCACGCGCATTGCCGAGTATTTTCGCGACAAGGGCAAGAACGTCCTGCTGCTGATGGACTCGTTGACCCGTTTCGCTCAGGCCCAACGGGAAATTGCCTTGGCCATTGGCGAGCCGCCGGCGACCAAGGGCTATCCGCCTTCGGTGTTCGCCAAGCTGCCCAAGCTGGTCGAGCGCGCCGGCAACGCCGAGGCTGGTGGTGGCTCGATTACCGCGTTCTATACCGTGTTGTCCGAGGGCGACGATCAGCAGGATCCCATCGCCGACTCGGCGCGAGGCGTGCTCGACGGCCACATCGTGCTGTCACGGCGCCTGGCAGAAGAAGGGCATTACCCGGCCATCGATATCGAGGCGTCGATCAGCCGGGTAATGCCCAGCGTGGTCAGCCCCCAGCACTTGGGCCAGGCACAACAGTTCAAGCAACTGTGGTCGCGCTATCAGCAGAGCCGCGACTTGATCAGCGTCGGCGCCTACGTCGCGGGCGGTGATCGCGAGACCGACCTGGCGATCGCCCTGCAACCGCAGCTGGTGCGTTACCTGCGCCAGGGCCTCAACGACAATGAAAGCCTGCAGGCCAGCGCCGAGCGCCTGGCTGCGGTGTTCACGCCTGTGGCGCCGGGGTAAGCGCGGATGGCGATGAGTCGCGCAGCGCGCCTGGCTCCCGTGGTGGAGATGGCCGAAAGCACCGAGCGCAAGGCTGCCCAGCGCCTGGGTCATTTTCAGGGGCAGGTGAACCTGGCCGAAGCCAAGCTGGCGGAGCTCGAGCGTTTTCGCAACGACTATCAGCAGCAGTGGATCAACAACGGCAGCCGCGGTGTGTCCGGCCAGTGGCTGATGAACTACCAGCGCTTTCTCAATCAGCTGGAAACCGCTGTCGGCCAGCAGCGCCAGAGCCTTGCATGGCACCAGAACAACCTGAACAATGCGCGCGCCACCTGGCAGCAGGCCTATGCTCGTGTGGAAGGGCTGCGCAAGCTGGTCCAGCGCTATATCCTCGAGGCCCGGCAGTTGGAGGACAAGCGTGAGCAGCGCTTGCTTGACGAGTTGTCGCAGCGACTGCCCAGGCACGACAGCTTCTAGTCAGATTTAGTCAGTACCCTGTTGAACGCCCCGTCATGCAGTGTTAAACCTTGCCTGCACGGCACACCCAAGGAGCATTACTACATGGCTGTAACCCAGAGTTCGGTAAGCCACAGTTTCAATGGCGAAAACAATACGTCATCGATTGCCGTCAAGGGTCGATTCGACTTCAGCCTGCACCAGCAATTTCGTGAGAGCTACGAGCGCGAGGGCAAGTCCACCCGCTATGTCGTCGACCTGAACGAAACCACCTACATGGACAGCTCGGCACTGGGCATGTTGCTGTTGCTGCGCGACCACGCCGGTGGTGACCACGCCGATATCACGCTGTCGAACATTTCCTCCGACGTGCGCAAGATTCTGGCGATCTCCAACTTCGACAAGTTGTTCAAGATCCCTTGAAACCGCCCGTCAATGAGGAAGCACTGACGGTTCTGATTGCCGACGACAACATGACCGACCGCATGCTGCTGTCGAGCATCGTGCGTCGGCAGGGACACGCGGTGATCACCGCCAGCAACGGTCAGGAAGCCATCGAACTGTTTCGCCAGCAACGACCGCAGCTGGTGTTGCTCGACGCCATGATGCCGGTGATGGACGGCTTTGAGGCAGCGCGCACGATCAAGCAATTGGCCGGCGAGGCGCTGGTGCCGATCATTTTCCTGACTTCGCTGACCGAAGAGCAGGCCTTGGTTCGCTGCCTGGACGCCGGTGGCGACGACTTTCTGGCCAAACCCTACAACCAGGTGATTCTGGCCGCCAAGATCAAGGCCATGGATCGCCTGCGGCGTCTGCAGGCCACGGTGCTGGAGCAGCGTGACCTGATCACCCGTCACCATGATTACCTGCTCAACGAGCAGCGCGTGGCCAAGGCGGTGTTCGATCAGATCGCCCACTCCGGCTGTCTCGATGCGCCCAACGTGCGTTATCTGCAATCACCCTACGCGCTGTTCAACGGTGATCTGCTGCTCGCCGCCTATACACCGTCGGGCGACATGCATGTGCTGCTCGGCGATTTCACCGGGCATGGGCTACCGGCAGCGGTGGGGGCCATGCCGCTGGCCGAGGTGTTCTACGGCATGACCGCCAAGGGATACGGGCTGGCCGAAATACTGCGCGAGATGAACGCCAAGCTCAAGCGCATCCTGCCGGTGGACATGTTCTGCTGCGCCACCCTGCTGCGCCTGAGCTTTCAGCGTTGCACCGTGGAAGTCTGGAACGGCGGCATGCCCGATGGCTACCTGCACCGCCAGGACGGCTCGAAGCGCGTGGCGCTGGTATCGCGGCATTTACCGCTGGGCGTACTGCCAGCTACCCGTTTCGAGGACCAGACCGAAGTCTGGCCGCTGGCGCCGGGTGATCGGGTGCTGCTGCTATCCGACGGCGTTATCGAAACGAGCAATGCGCAGGACGAATCCTTCGGGGTGGAACGGCTCGAACGGGTATTCGACACCCACAAGGACCCCGAGTCACTGTTCGAAGGCATCCTGCAGGCTCTCGAGGATTTTCGCGGTGAATCGCGCGACGACGTGAGCATGGTGCAGCTGGCCTTGATCGACGCCCAACGCCAGCCGCCGGCCAGCCTGATCTATTCCGACAGTGGTCAATCCAGTCCGCTCGACTGGTCGGCCATGTTCGAATTTCGGGCCGACACCCTGCGTCGTTTCAACCCGCTGCCTTACATCCTGCAACTGTTGCAGGAGATTCACGGTCTGCGCTCGCAGAGTGGTGAGCTCTACAGCGTGTTGGCCGAGCTATACTCCAACGCTTTGGAGCATGGCGTGCTGGAGCTCGACTCCGCACTCAAGCGCGATGCCGCTGGCTTCTCCCGGTACTACGCACTGCGCAACGAGCGTCTGGCCGCTTTGGAAGACGGCTATATACGCTTACACTTGCAGGTACGTCCGCAAGGCGTTGGCGGCGTGCTGCGCATCGTGGTCGAAGACAGTGGCAAGGGCTTCGATCCGGCCAAGGTGCTGGCCAGAGCGCCGAGCGTGCATGGGCTGTCGGGGCGCGGGGTCAACCTGGTCCGCCAGCTCAGCAGCAGTTCGGGGTGGTCGGAAGACGGACGCAGTGTCCACGTTGAATTTACCTGGGAGTCTCAAGCGTAACTGGCTTGATCAAGGAGCGAACAAGTGACTATCGAACATCTAGCTGGCGAACCGCTGACGGTGCACAAGCCCAGCCATGAACAGCCGGAAAAGCCCCATGTCGACCCTACGGCCCTGGCCGCTCTGGAGGATGTCATGGAAGATGAATACCCCCTGTTGCTCGATACCTTCCTCAGTGATTCGCAACTGCGCCTGAACGAACTGCATCGATCCCATGATGTGGTCGAGCTCGGCCATGCTGCCCACAGTTTCAAGGGCAGCAGCAGCAACATGGGCGCCATGCGCCTGGCGCAACTGTGCAGCGAATTGGAGCAGTACTGCCGTCAGGGCACGCCGGATGGCGTGGACGCCTACGTGCAGCGTATCGACAGCGAGTTCGCACTGGTCCTGAAACTGTACTCCGAAGAGCGTGCACGATTCCCTGACTGAGCGACACCTTCAGCTGTTGACTACCGATGGCCCGATACTTGCTTCCTCCAGGCTATCAGCGTTAACGCTACCGTATCGGGGAGATCTTCATGGCTGTCGCTTCAAACCCTCTGCTGCTGCAACTGGGCGCTGCCGCACGCGCGGCCTCCGCCACCGGTGCGGCCAAGCCCGCTGCAGCGGACACCGATTCGTCGCCGCGTTTCGCCGATCTCTATGCCCGCCAAAACCACGCAACCACAGTCAAGGCCAAGGCCGACCCTGCGCCGGTGGCTGCACGGGAAACGGCGGCTACTCCTGCCAGCAAAGCTGCCGGAGCCAGCTCGACGGTTGCCGATAGCGGCAAGAAGTTGCCAGTGGCCAAGGCAGACAAGCCGGAGAAACCTGAAAAGATCGACAAGGCTGACAAGCCCGGTAAGGCCGACAAGGTTGCCGACAAGGACGACGACAAGGTCACCGCTGCCGACGATAAGGATGATTCTGCTGTCGCCTCGACGACTGCGCCGGTCGATTCCGCGGCTGCGCCGGTCCCTGCCGACCCGGCCAGCAACCCTGCGCTGGTTCAGGCGCCGCCGGCGGCACTCACTGCTGCCAGTCTCACCGACAGCGACACCGATACCCCGTCCGAAGATTTCGATCCGACCCAGGACGTCCTGGCTGACCTGCCTGCACTGCGTCTGGCGCTTGAGCAGACCGCCAAAAACAATGGCACCACCTCCGCACATGCCAGCCAAACGTCACCGACCGACCCTTCTGCAACCAACGAGCGAGGTCTGGAGGGCAGTTTCGTCAACGGTCTGGCGGCGATGATGGGTAAGGAGCAGGCAGGTGAAGCGGGCGAGGGCGGTGATACCGGCTTTGCCGGTTTGCTCGACAGTGGCTTGAAAGACCCCGACGCGGCCGCCAGCGACAGCCACATCGACAGTTTCGCCGATCGCCTGCAGGCCCTCACCCAGGCCGCCCCGGCCAAGGCCGGCGGTGCGGCACCGCTGGCCGGTCCGCTGGGCCAGCCTCTGGCCATGCAGCAGTCAGGATGGACCGAAGGCCTGGTCAATCGGGTCATGTACCTGTCGAGCCAGAACCTCAAGTCGGCCGATATCCAGCTCACACCTGCGGAGCTTGGACGTCTGGACATTCGTGTCGACATCACACCCGACCAGCAGACACAGGTGACCTTCTCGAGCGCTCACATCGGCGTACGCGAGGCGCTGGAAAGCCAGCAGCATCGCCTCAAGGACATGTTCAACCAGCAGGGCATGGGACAGTTGGATGTCAACGTATCCGACCAGTCTCGCCAGTCTCAGGGCGAGCAGCAGCAGGCCCAGCAGAGTCGCCGCAGCACTGGTGAACGCTCAGGCGGCGACGCGATCGACACCAGCGAGTCTGCGGTGGCTGCTGTCCAGCCCGTGACCTCCAGCACGGTGCTGGGCAGCAGTGCGGTGGATTACTATGCTTGATTCAGCCGCCTGATCCAGCCGGTCGATCCTGGCAATGCGCCGCACAGGCACGTCGCGATGAGTGTTGGCATAACCCTTGCTCCATCGTCGCCATGGGTACGCTTACCCCTCAATGGTGACGGATTATTGGCATGGCAAAGACCGAAGAAGCAAAGGACCCCGCAGCCAAGGAAGGCAAGGGCAAACTCAAGCTGATCATCCTGGTGGTCGTAGGCCTGTTGCTGGCTGTCGGCCTTTCGGTGGGCGCCACCTGGTACTTCATGCACAAATCCGCCAGTGCGCCCGCAGAGGAAACCCCGGCGGCAGCCACCAACGTCAAGCCTGCGGCAATCTACGAATCGATGACTCCCGCCTTTGTGGTCAACTTCAAGCAGAACGGCCGTGATCGCTACATGCAGGTCAGCATTGTCCTGCAGGCGCGGGACAAGGCCGACATGGAGGCCTTGAAGGTGCACACCCCGGTGATCCGCAACAACCTGGTCATGCTCTTCTCCGGCCAGCCGTTCGATACCTTGACCACGCCGATCGGCCAGGAAATGCTGCGCCAGAAAGCGACCGCAAGTGTGCAGGAAGTGGCGCAGAAAGAAGTGGGCAAGCCAGTCATCGACCAGGTGCTCTTCACTAACTTCGTATTGCAGTAGGAACAACTCATGGCCGTGCAGGACCTGCTGTCCCAGGACGAGATCGATGCGCTGCTGCATGGTGTCGACGATGGCCTGGTGCAAACCGAAGGCAATGGCGAACCCGGAGGTATCAGGAGCTACGACCTGACCACCCAGGATCGCATCGTGCGGGGGCGCATGCCCACGCTGGAAATGATCAACGAGCGCTTCGCCCGCTATACCCGTATCAGCATGTTCAACCTGTTGCGTCGCTCCGCCGATGTGGCGGTTGGCGGCGTGCAGGTGATGAAGTTCGGCGAGTNNCCAAGCTGGTGTTCAAGCTGGTCGACAACTTCTTCGGCGGCGACGGTCGCCACGCCAAGATCGAGGGTCGCGAGTTCACCCCGACCGAGCTGCGCGTGGTGCGCATGGTGCTGGACCAGGCGTTCCTCGACATGAAGGAGGCCTGGCAGGCGATCATGGAAGTCAACTTCGAGTACATCAACTCGGAGGTCAATCCGGCCATGGCCAACATCGTCGGCCCCAGCGAGGCGGTGGTGGTGTCCACGTTCCACATCGAGCTCGATGGCGGTGGCGGTGACCTGCACGTGACCATGCCGTACTCGATGATCGAGCCGGTGCGCGAGATGCTCGATGCCGGCTTCCAGTCCGACCTGGACGACCAGGACGAGCGCTGGAGCAAGGCGCTGCGCGAAGACGTGCTGGACGTCAGTGTGCCGTTGAGCGCCACCGTGGCGCGACGCCAGCTGAAACTACGCGACATCCTGCACATGCAGCCCGGCGACGTGATTCCGGTGGAACTGCCGGAAGAGCTGGTGCTGCGCGCCAATGGCGTACCTTCGTTCAAGGCCAAGCTGGGCTCGCACAAGGGCAACCTGGCTTTACAAGTAATCGAACCGATCGAGCGTCGCTGATCGCTTCAATCCGATGATTTAGATGCCCGTCGAGGAACACTGATGGCTGATCAAGATGAAACAATTTCCGCCGAAGACCAGGCGCTCGCCGATGAATGGGCCGCTGCACTGGGTGAGTCCGGGGACGCCGGGCAGGACGACATCGATGCGCTGCTGGCCGCCGATGCCCGTGGCGGTTCCGCTTCCTCGCGCCTGCCCATGGAAGAGTTCGGCAGTTCGCCCAAGTCGGGCAACGGCCCGGTCACCCTCGATGGGCCGAATCTGGATGTGATCCTCGACATTCCAGTGACCATCTCCATGGAAGTCGGGGCGACCGACATCAGCATCCGCAACCTGCTGCAGCTCAACCAGGGTTCGGTGATCGAACTCGACCGGCTGGCGGGCGAAGCGTTGGATGTGCTGGTCAACGGGACGTTGATCGCCCACGGCGAAGTGGTAGTGGTCAACGAGAAGTTCGGCATCCGCCTGACCGACGTGATCAGTCCCAGCGAACGCATCAAGAAGCTGCGGTGATGGGCCGCCTTCTGTGGGCCCTGCTGCTCCTGCCCATGGTCGTTCTGGCGGCGCCCGAAGCGGCGCCGGCTGCGGCGCCGGTGGTGGCGTCGGGTGGAACTGGCCTGGCCGGTCAATTGACCCAGACGGTGCTGGGGCTGTTGGCCGTGGTGGCGTTGATCTTCGGTCTGGCCTGGCTGATGCGCCGCGTGCAGCAGGTCGCACCGCGTCAGGGGCAGGTCATCGACGTGATCGGCGCCAAGGCGTTGGGTCCGCGTGACCGGCTGGTGCTGGTGCAGGTGGGCGAGGAGCAGATCCTGTTGGGCGTCAGCCCCGGTCGCATCAGCGCCCTGCACGTGATGAGCACGCCGGTCATGCCGCCCGACCGAACCACGCAGGCCACACCCGAATTCGCCCAGCGCCTGATGGAACTGCTGGGCAAGGACCAGAAGGATAAGAAGTGATGGGTGCGTTGCGCGTAGTCCTGCCCCTGGCCTTGATGTTGGCGGCGCCTTTGGCGCTGGCCGCCGATCCGCTGCAGATTCCGGCGTTGACCATGACCAGCGGCGCCAACGGCCAGCAGGAGTATTCGGTCAACCTGCAGATCCTGCTGATCATGACCGCGCTGAGTTTCATCCCGGCGTTCGTCATGCTGATGACCAGTTTCACCCGCATCATCATCGTCTTTTCCATCCTGCGCCAGGCACTGGGCCTGCAGCAGACCCCGTCCAACCAGTTGCTGACCGGCATGGCGCTGTTCCTGACCATGTTCATCATGGCGCCGGTGTTCGACAAGGTGAACCAGCAGGCCCTGCAGCCCTACCTGAACGAACAGCTCAGCGCCCAGGACGCGGTTGCCCGCGCCGAAGGTCCGATCAAGGACTTCATGCTGGCGCAGACGCGGCAGAGCGACCTCGAGCTGTTCATGCGGCTGTCCAAGCGCACCGACATCGCCAGTGCCGACCAGGCGCCGCTGACCATCCTGGTACCGGCCTTCGTCACCTCGGAGCTGAAGACGGCGTTCCAGATCGGCTTCATGATCTTCATTCCGTTCCTGATCATCGACCTGGTGGTCGCCAGTGTGCTGATGGCCATGGGTATGATGATGCTCTCGCCGCTGATCATCTCGCTGCCGTTCAAGATCATGCTGTTCGTCCTGGTCGATGGCTGGGCGCTGATCATCGGTACCCTGGCGGGGAGTTTCGGTGGTGTCTGACTTTGCGATGTGCTGTGTTGTCGAGGGCTTCTTCGCAGGCAGAGCCCGCTTCCACATCAGTCGCGGCGCTACCCATTGTGTGGGAACGGGCTCTGCCCGCGAAGAAGCCAGATCTGCCTTGTCCAGGAGCCTGAACCCATGACCCCGGAAGTCGCTGTCGACCTGTTTCGCGAAGCGCTGTGGCTGACCACGGTAATGGTCGCAATCCTCGTGCTGCCGAGCCTGATCGTCGGCCTGATCATCGCCATGTTCCAGGCGGCCACGCAGATCAACGAACAAACCCTGAGCTTCCTGCCGCGCCTGTTGGTCATGCTGGTGACGCTGATCGTCATCGGACCGTGGATGGTGCGCACCTTCATGGAGTACATCACCACCCTGTATTCCAACATCCCGCAGGTGATCGGCTGATGCAGCCATTGCTGCAGCTGACCGACGCGCAGATCGGTGGCTGGGTAGCCAGCTTCATCCTGCCGCTGTTCCGGGTTGCCGCGATGCTGATGACCATGCCGATCTTCGGCACTCAGGTGCTGCCGCAGCGGGTGCGCCTGTACGTTGCCGTGGCGATCACCGTGGTCATCGTGCCGGGGCTGCCGCCCGCGCCGACGGTCGACGCCATCAGTGTCCAGGCGCTGCTGCTGGTGGCCGAACAGATCATCATCGGCGCGCTGTTCGGCTTCTCCCTGCAGTTCCTGTTCCAGGCCTTCGTGGTCGCCGGGCAGATTCTGGCGATCCAGATGGGCATGGCCTTCGCGTCCATGGTCGACCCTACCAACGGCGTATCGGTGGCGGTGGTCGGCCAGTTCTTCAGCATGCTGGTGACCCTGGTGTTCCTGTCCATGAACGGCCATCTGGTGATCTTCGAGGTGCTGACCGAGAGCTTCACCACGTTGCCCATCGGCGGCGGCCTGCTGACCGCGCATTACTGGGATGTGGTGCTGCGCATGGGCTGGGTGCTGGGTGCCGGTGTGCTGCTGGTGCTGCCTGCCATCACTGCCTTGCTGGTGGTCAACATCGCCTTCGGAGTGATGACCCGTGCCGCACCGCAGTTGAACATCTTTTCCATCGGTTTCCCGCTGACCCTGGTGCTGGGGATGTTCATCCTCTGGGTCAGCCTGGGCGATATCCTCAACCAGTATCAGCCGCTGGCGACCAACGCCTTGCAGTGGCTGCGCGAATTGGCGCGAGCGGAGTAGGCAATGGCCGAAAGCGAAAGCGGTGCCGACAAGACAGAAGACCCCACGGACAAGCGCAAGAAAGACTCGCGCGAAAAAGGCGAGATCGCCCGTTCCAAGGAGCTCAACACCCTGGCCGTGATGGTCGCCGGGTGCGGCGCGCTGCTGGCGTTCGGCGGGCATTTGGCGCAGAGCCTGCTGGAGCTGATGCGCAGCAACTTCACCCTGAGCCGCGAGGTGCTGCTCGACGAGCGCTACATGGGCATCTTTCTGCTGCAGTCGGGCAAGGTGGCGATCCTGGCCACCCAGCCGATTCTGGTAACGATGCTGCTCGCAGCCCTGATCGGGCCGGTTGCATTGGGCGGGTGGTTGTTCGCGGCCAGCTCCATGGCACCCAAGTTCAGCCGCATGAACCCGGCCGCGGGCCTCAAGCGAATGTTTTCCATGCATGCGCTGACCGAGTTGCTGAAGGCCCTGGCCAAGTTCGCCATCATCCTCATCGTTGCCATAGCTGTCCTGGCCAAGGACCGTGCCGACCTGCTGGCCATCGCCAATGAGCCACTGGAAATGGCGATCATCCACAGCGTGCAACTGGTCGGCTGGAGCGCTTTGTGGATGTCCTGCGGGCTGGCGCTGATTGCTGCCGTGGACGTGCCGTTCCAGCTGTACAGCAGCAAGCAGAAACTGATGATGACCAAGCAGGAGGTCAAGGACGAGCACAAGGACGCTGAAGGCCGTCCCGAGGTGAAAGGGCGGGTGCGCCAGTTGCAGCGCGAGATGTCGCAACGACGAATGATGACGGCCATTCCCGAGGCGGACGTGATCATCACCAACCCGACCCACTACGCCGTGGCGCTCAAGTACGATCCGGAGAAGGGCAATGCCCCGGTGCTGCTGGCCAAGGGCTCGGACTTCATTGCCCTGAAGATTCGCGAGATCGGCAACGAGCACCGTATCCAGGTGCTCGAATCACCGGCCCTGGCACGCTCGATCTTCTATTCCACGGAAATCGAACAGCAGATCCCGGCCGGGCTGTACCTGGCGGTGGCGCAGGTGCTCGCCTATGTCTACCAGATTCGCCAGTACCAGGCCGGACGCGGCAAGCGACCCGATCCGTTGAAGGATCTGCCGATTCCGCCGGATTTGCAGCGAGACAGTTAGACGGCGCCGCGGCCTTCGCGGGCAGAGGGCTCGCCGCCCGCCCCGCCCCCACAAGTGCCAACCCTGTGGGAGCGGGCTCTGCCCGCGAAGGGCACACCGCCGAATCGCCTGACACCCAGCACTCGACCATAAGGCGAGAATCTTTAACCCCCTCCGCCAAAAGTTGGACCCCTTCTTGCACTGCCCCCTGGCAGGACGCCTGGCGCGTCAAAAGTTCGCTTGGGGAAGTGGGGAATGCCGGTGGATCGCTCTCAATTAATCAACACCGCTCGCAGCAACATTGTCGGCCTTGGCCGCGGCAACCTGGGGGTGCCGCTGCTGTTGCTGGTGATGCTGGCGATGATGATGCTGCCGATCCCGGCACTGCTGCTGGACGTGTTCTTCACCTTCAACATCGCCTTGTCCATCGTCGTCCTGCTGGTGTGCGTGTACGCCCTGCGGCCGCTGGATTTCGCCGTGTTCCCGACCATCCTGCTGGTGGCCACGCTGCTGCGCCTGGCGCTCAACGTGGCGTCGACGCGCGTGATCATGCTTCACGGCCAGGAAGGCCACGCCGCTGCGGGCAAGGTGGTCCAGGCCTTCGGTGAAGTGGTGATCGGCGGTAACTACATCGTCGGTATCGTGGTGTTCGCCATCCTGATGATCATCAACTTCGTGGTGGTCACCAAGGGCGCCGGGCGTATCTCGGAAGTGAGCGCGCGTTTCACCCTGGACGCCATGCCCGGCAAGCAGATGGCCATCGACGCCGACCTCAACGCCGGCCTCATCGACCAGAACCAGGCCAAGGCGCGTCGCGGCGAAGTGGCGGCCGAGGCCGAGTTCTACGGCTCGATGGACGGTGCCAGCAAATTCGTCCGCGGCGACGCCATCGCCGGCCTGCTGATCCTCTTCATCAACCTGATCGGCGGCATGCTGGTCGGTATGCTGCAACACAACATGCCGTTCGCCGAAGCGGGCAAGGTGTATGCCCTGTTGACCATCGGTGACGGCCTGGTGGCGCAGTTGCCCTCGCTGCTGCTCTCCACCGCAGCCGCGATCATGGTCACCCGTGCCTCGGGCTCAGAGGAAATGGGCAAGCAGATCCAGCGGCAGATGTTCGCCTCGCCCAAGGCGCTGGCCGTTTCCGGCGCGCTGATGGCCATCATGGGCATGGTGCCCGGCATGCCGCACCTGGCCTTCATCACCCTGGGTGCCATCGCCGGTGGCGCCGCCTACCTGTTGTGGAAGAAGCAGAACGACGTCAAGGTCCAGGCCCTGGCCGAAGTGCAGCGTCAGCAGGAGCTGCTGCCATCGCCGACGCGCACCCAGGAAACCAAGGAGCTGGGCTGGGACGATGTGACGCCCATCGACATGATCGGCCTGGAAGTCGGCTATCGCCTGATTCCCCTGGTGGACCGCAACCAGGGTGGGCAGTTGCTGGCGCGGATCAAGGGTGTGCGCAAGAAGCTGTCCCAGGACCTCGGTTTCTTGATGCCGACGGTTCATATCCGCGACAACCTTGACCTTGCTCCTAGCGCCTATCGTTTGACGCTGATGGGCGTGATCCTGGCCGAAGCCGAGATCTACCCGGATCGCGAACTGGCGATCAACCCGGGTCAAGTGTTCGGCTCGCTCAACGGCATCACCGCCAAGGATCCGGCGTTCGGCTTGGATGCGGTATGGATCGACGTCAACCTGCGCAGCCAGGCGCAGTCCCTGGGCTACACCGTGGTAGATGCCAGCACGGTAGTGGCCACGCATTTGAATCAGATTCTGCAGAAGCACGCCCACGAGCTGATCGGTCACGAAGAAGTGCAACAATTGCTGCAAGTTCTGGCAAAAGGCTCGCCCAAGCTGGCTGAAGAGCTGGTGCCGGGAATCCTTTCGCTGTCCTCGCTGCTCAAGGTGTTGCAGGCACTGTTGGCCGAACAGGTGCCTGTGCGCGACATCCGCAGCATCGCCGAAGCGATCGCCAACAACGGTCACCGGAGTCAAGATACCGCCGCGCTGGTCCAGGCCGTACGGGTCGGTTTGTCCCGTGCAATCGTGCAAAGCATTGTAGGCGTTGAGCCGGAGCTGCCAGTTATCACCTTGGAACCAAGGTTGGAACAGATATTGCTCAATAGTCTGCAGAAGGCTGGTCAGGGTCAGGAAGAAGGCGTTTTGCTGGAACCGAGCATGGCGGAAAAGCTGCAACGATCCCTGATCGATGCGGCGCAGCGGCAGGAGATGCAGGGCCAACCGGTGATACTGCTGGTGGCCGGTCCGGTCCGCGCGATGCTGTCACGCTTCGGTCGCCTGGCGATCCCCAACCTTCACGTACTGGCCTATCAGGAAATCCCTGATAACAAGCAAGTCACCATCGTAGCGACAGTAGGGCCCAACGGCTGAGGTAGTGGGTTATGCAAGTGAAGCGATTTTTCGCCGCCGACATGCGTCAGGCCATGAAATTGGTCCGCGATGAGCTGGGTGCCGACGCTGCCATCATCGGCAACCGTCGCATCGCCGGCGGCGTCGAGCTGACCGCTGCGCTGGACTACAAGTTGTCGGCCCTGGCCCCGCGTGTGCCCAACCTGGAATTGGAAGAAGAGCTGCGCAAGACCCAGTCGCGCATCGTTTCTGCCCAGGCCGAACTGAGCACCCGTGGCGAGACCGACGCCACCACCAATCGTCAACTGGTCGCCGGTCTGCCGTTGACCGCCGCCGAGCCGCTGGTGGAGCCGCGTCGCGAAGAGCCAGCGCGTGCCCAGCCCGCACCGCCGCCTCAGCCTGCCGTCGACCAGCGCGTGTTCGATTCCATGCGTTCGGAACTCAACGGTCTGCGCCAGTTGCTGGAAGTGCAGTTGGGCTCCCTGGCCTGGACGCAGCTGCAGGGCAGCAAGCCGGCCCAGGCCAATCTCTGGCGGCGCTTGCAGCGCATCGGCCTGTCTGGCCCGATCGCTCGTGAACTGCTCAGCCTGACCAGTGAAATTCATGAGCCACGGCAGGCCTGGCGGATGCTGCTGGCGCACTTGGCGCGTATGATTCGCACGCCGGACGTCGAACCGCTCGAAGAAGGTGGCGTGATCGCCATGGTCGGCCCGGCGGGGATGGGCAAGACCACCACACTGGCCAAGCTGGCGGCACGCTATGTGCTCAAGTACGGCTCGCAGAGCGTGGCGCTGGTGAGCATGGACAGTTTTCGCATCGGTGCTCAGGAACAGCTCAAGACCCTGGGTCGCATTCTCAACGTTTCGGTGACTCAGGTGGATCCGGGCCAGTCATTGGTACAGGCCCTGGAGCCGCTGCTGCGCAAGCGCGTGGTATTGATCGACACCGCCGGCCTGCAGGCCAGCGATCCGGCCCTGCGCATGCAGCTCGAAAGCCTGGCCGGACGCGGGATCAACGCCCGCAACTACCTGGTCCTGGCGACTACCAGCCAGAAGCAGGTGCTGACCGCGGCCTACCATAGCTACAAACGTTGCGGTCTGGCCGGGTGCATCCTGACCAAACTCGATGAAACGGCCTGTCTCGGCGAAGTGCTGAGCCTGGCCATCAGTCAGGAACTGCCGATTGCCTATCTTACCGATGGGCCGCGCATTCCCGACGACTTGCATCTGCCGCGCCGGCATCAGTTGGTCAGCCGTGCGGTGAGCGTGCAGATGCAAGAAGAGCCCAGCGAAGAGGCCATGGCCGATATGTTCGCGGGTCTCTACCACAGCCCCGACAAGCGAGTTGGCTGAGGTGAAGAACGTTAGGCAAGCACAATCTTCCTGCATCGTAGGGTTGCCAGGAAATACTCGAGCAATCGAACTGGCAGCCACTGGTGTGGCCTCGGTCTAGACAAGGTAAAGAACGAACATGGGCAGCATGCATCCCGTACAGGTGATCGCGGTGACCGGCGGCAAAGGCGGCGTCGGCAAGACAAATGTGTCAGTGAACTTGTCCCTGGCATTGGCCGAACTCGGCCGTCGGGTCATGTTGCTGGACGCCGACCTCGGCCTGGCCAACGTCGACGTGCTGCTGGG
>NZ_DJUS01000064.1:0-8532 GCF_002438365.1 Pseudomonas sp. UBA6276 | reverse complement strand
CGACAGGCCCAGCCCCGTGCCGCGCAGGCGCTTCTGCACCGGCGAATCGATCTGGGCGAAGTCCTCGAACAGGGTGCCATGCAGTTCTGCGGGAATGCCGATACCGGTATCGGTCACGGCGAAGCGGATCTGCGACGGCGATTCCAGCTTGGCCGACACCCGCACTTCGCCCGCGAGGGTGAACTTCAGCGAGTTGGAAATGAAGTTGCGCAGGATCTGCGCCAGCTTCTTGTCATCGGTGTACAGCCTTGGCAGCCCGGCGGGCTCTTCGAAAATCAGGTCCACAGCGCTGGCATTGACGATCGGCCGGAACATGCCGCGCAACGCCGAGAACAGATCGAACATGTCGAACCAGGCGGGCGAGATGGTGATCCGCCCGGCCTCGATCTTGGCCAGATCGAGCAGGTCATCGACCATGTCGCTGAGCTCCTGGGCCGCGTTGGTGATGAAACTCACCTGTTTCTGCTGTTCCGGCGCCAGGGGGCCGTCCAGCTCATCGGCGAGCAGACCGGTAATGCTCAGGATCGAACCCAGCGGCGTGCGGAACTCGTGGCTCATGTACGACAGGAAGCGGCTCTTGAGGTCCGAAGCCTGGCGCAGTTCTTCGGCCTGGCCGTCGAGTTCGCCGTACAGCGCCAGCACGCCCTGGTTGGTCTCATCCAGTTCTTCGCGCAGGGCTTGTGCTTCGGCACGCAACTGGGCGATCAGGGCCGCGCTGGCCTGGGCGTCCAGTTCGAGGGGTTCAGACATGGGCGGGCTCCAGGGCGATAACCAATACGGTGATGTCGTCACGACCGCGACAGAAGTCGCGGTACAGCACTGACGCGATTATGGCGGGATGCAGGTGGATCAGGCCGGGGTAGTCCGTCATGTTCCAGCGTGACTGCAGGCCATCGCTGTACAGGATCAGCACCTGCTGGCTGGCGTCATCGAAGGTGAAGGTCTGCGCGCGCCGGAACTGCGCGCCAACGATCCCGGGATGGGAAGCCAGCCCGCGGCTCTTGCCGGGCGCGACCAGCGTAGCGCCGATGTTGCCGATGCCGGCGAAACGCAACTGAGCCGAGTCGTAGTCGAACTGGGCCACGGCCGCCGCCCCACCACGGGTGCCGTTCATGGCCTGATGCAACTCATCGAGCACCTGCTCGGGCCGCGCGAACGGCGCCTGCGCGAATGCCTGGCACCCTGCACGGGCGGCCTTTTCGGCTTCCTCGCCATGCCCCAGGCCATCCACCACCAGTGCGCTGATGCCTTCGCCGGCGAAGGCCACCTGCCAGGCGTCGCCGCAGGCCGGATCATCGTGCAGCGAGCGTTGGGTCACGCCCAGACGCAGGTCGGCTTGGGTGTCGCGCTTGCGGTACAGCCGTGCCAGCACCACCGAACCGCGCGCGTCGCTGTAGACGTCGAAGATTTCCGATTGCCGCGCCAGCGCGCCGAGGCCGATGCCTTGGGTACCGCGTGTGGAGTAGCCGTCGGCCAGGCATTCCTGCAGCTCGAAGCCCGTACCGCGATCCAGCGCCAGCAGTTCCATGCCCGGCGAGGTGGGATGGGGCAGGGCACGCAGGTGCAACTCGCCATGGCCTGCATGCTTGAGGACATTGCTGGCCAGCTCGGTCGCGACCAGCGCCACGCGGCCGCAGTCGGTTTCATCCAGGCCCTGGGCCTGTGCCATCTGCTGCGCGGCGCGACGGGCTTCGCCGACCTGGCTGGAGTCCTGCAGCGCGATCACCTGAGTGATGGCGCTGCGCAAGGTCAGGTCCATCGAGTGATCGTCACGCGAGTGCCTTGGCCGGGCGCAGTGTCCAGTTCGAATTCTTCCACCAGCCGCCGTGCGCCGGTCAGACCCAGACCCAGGCCATTGCCGGAGGTCCAGCCGTCGGTCAGGGCCAGCTTGAGGTCGGGAATGCCCGGGCCTTCGTCGCGGAAGGTCAGGCGCAGACCTTTGCGTACGCCGTCGTCGAGAATCTGCCAGTCCATATCGCCACCACCGCCATAGACCACGGTGTTGCGTGCCAGCTCGCTGACTGCAGTCACCAGCTTGGTCAGGTCGATCAGACGCATGCCGCAGTCCTGGGCCAGCTTGCGCGCGGTCTGGCGAGCCAGCACCACGTCCTGTTCCAGGCGCACCGGTTGGCTGCCGCTGCTTTCGACGTTCATGAGCCGTTCACTCGGGCCTGCAGCAGGCGCATGCCGCGCTCCACGTTGAGCGCGGTGCTGACGCCGGGCAGGTTCATGCCCAGCTCGACCAGGGTGATGGCCACGGCAGGCTGCATGCCGACCAGGACGGTCTCGGCGTCCATGATCCGCGACAGCCCGGAGATGGTGCCGATCATGCGGCCGATGAACGAGTCGACCATGTCCAGCGCCGAGATATCGATCAACACGCCACGGGCAGACGTCTTGCTGATCTTTTGCGCAAGGTCGTCCTGCAAGGTCATCGCCAGTTGATCGTGCATGTCGACTTGGATAGTCACCAGCAGGTAAGGGCCCATCTGCAATATAGGGATGCGTTCCATGGGGTCAGTCTGCCTTGCTGACGGTCAGGTTCAGACGGCGCAAGGCCAGCGCCAGCGCATCGGCGAGATTGGCCTTGGTGACCACGCCTTGCAGGTCCAGGCCCAGATGAACGATGGTCTGTGCGATCTGCGGACGCACGCCGCTGATGATGCAATCGGCGCCCATCAGGCGAATGGCAGTGACTGTCTTGAGCAGGTGCTGGGCCACCAGGGTGTCCACGGTCGGTACACCGGTGATGTCGATGATGGCGATTTCCGATCCGGTGTCGACGATGCGCTGCAGCAGCGACTCCATCACCACCTGGGTGCGTTGCGAATCGAGCGTGCCGATCATCGGCAGCGCCAGTACACCTTCCCACAGCTTCACCACCGGGGTGGAAAGCTCGAGCAGTTCTTCCTGCTGGCGCTTGATGACCATCTCGCGCGACTTCTGGAAGGTGCGGATGGTGTGCATGCCCAGGCCGTCCAGCAGGTCGGAAACCAGCAGCACCTGCTCGGCCAGTTCTGTCGGCTGGTTGGCGTACGTCGTTTGCAGCACGGCGAACAGCGGACGTTTGAGGGCGAAGATGAAATGTGCGGTCTGGTGCGAATCGTGGCCCAGCAAGGCCCGGCTGTGGGACAGCTTTTCCAGCACCTGACGCACGTCGGCCCATTGGCTGCCGGCGATGTTGTGGGCCTGGCTGGTTTCCAGAGCGGTGATCAACTGGTTCAGCAGTTCGCTGCTCTGTTGTTGGAGGTCGGCTTCCTTGATGTTGCGCGTCGCACCGCTGGCTTCGAGGCCTGCGAGCCATTGCTCGACGATGGCGTTTTGTTGGGATTTGAAAGCGTCAACGGTTTGCGTGTTCAGCGCGGCCATGCAGGAACTCCTGTACAGAGATGGGGCAAGATAGCGTAATGATGGCGGATTATCTGCTAAACGCCAGACCTCGTCGATGACCATCGCCACGCACTGAAGCGTGTCGCTCTGGCCCGCGACGAAAGAGGGGCGCCTAGCTGGCCAGCGAGATGATCACGGGCGCAGGCAGTGGCGGCAGACCATAGGCCGCGCGCGCCGTATCGCAAGCCGGGTTGTGTTCGCCGTGCTCCCACGAAGCCTCGAACTCGCGGCAGGTGCTGGAGCGCTGGGCGTACATCGAACAGCTAACGCCGGGTTTGCCCACTTCACCGACGAGAGCGGTGCAACGCGAAGGCTTGACGTCCGTGCCGAGCATCGCTACTCGGTTGTGGGTGACCTGAATGACGCGCTCGTCGGGGACCGGGCCGCCTGCGGACTGGCATTCGCCCCAATAGAAGGACACACGGAAATGCGCGCAGCAGGCGCCGCACTCAAGGCAGGGATTGACTCTGGACATGTTGGCTCGGGAGGGGAGGCGACAGCGTTATTGGGGACCGCGACCACGCCGCCATTCTAGTGCTGCCGCAGCCGTTGTGAAGGGGGGGCGCGAGGTATATTTCACGGGCGCTGCGCAGCCTGGGAATGCACCAAAGGGACGACGTGTTCGCGCTGTCATCACACAACACCCTGATATATGATCGGTTTTCCATTTGCCGCCACGATTGCCCCTCCATGAGCAACGACACCGTCACCGCCGACATCACTCGCCGCAGGCCGGGCAACCTGGCCCAGAGCCTGGTGGACGATGTCTGCAGGATGATCAGCCAGGGCGTGGTCAAGCCCGGTGACAAGCTGCCCACCGAGCTGGAATTGATGGCGGTGGGTGGGGTCAGCCGGGCCACGGTGCGTGAGGCGCTGTCGCGGCTGCAGGTGTCGGGCATCGTCGAAACCCGCCGCGGGATCGGCACCTTCGTGCTCAACGTGCCCGGCTCGACCGTGTCGCGCCTGGACCCTGCCACCATCGTCACCTTGCAGGATGTCATCGCCATTCTCGATGTGCGCATCAGCTTCGAGATCGAAGCAGCGGGGCTGGCGGCGTTGCGTCGCACCGATGCACAGCTGGCGAGCATCGAAGAAGCAGTCAAGCGTTTCGAGCAGGCCAGCGACACCAGCGGTTCCATCGTCGCCGACTTCCAGTTCCACTTGCAGATCGCGCAAGCGTCCAACAATCGTTACTTCGTCGACATCATCACCCACTTCGGCACCAGCATGTTTCCTCGGGCGCGCCTGGACACGGTGGCCATCGCTCGGCTGGACCGGCAGCAGAAGCACGAGCGACTGGTGCGCGAGCACGCGCATATCTTCGACGCAGTCGCCCGTGGCGACTATGACGCGGCCCGTGCAGCCATGCGCATTCACCTGGCCAACAGCCGGGCGCGGGTGGTCAAGGCTCACGAAGACCTGTCGATCTGACGGTTTCCGCGCAGTAGTACGATGACTCCCTGCCGACATCGCTACATCTCTGGAAATAATTCATCTTCGAGGTATGGATATCCGTAGCGTTGTACGATAACGTAACTGCAGTACCGGCACAGACCGGTGTCCCCTAATAATTCCAACGTCCAGGGTGCTGCAACCATGATTAGCCGCGCGATGTCCTTCCGCTGTTGTCCGACTTCTTCCGTTTTTCAGACGCCTAGTACAGTCTTCAACTGACTGCACAAGATCTGAACCACCCGGCTACCTACCTTCTACCCTCATAAAAATAACTCGTGGGAGTACCTTCGCATGCCAGCGACGAAGAAGACGCACGTGCGCTACATGATCCTGTTTCTGTTGTTCGTGGTGACCACCCTGAACTACGCGGATCGCGCCACCATTTCCATCGCCGGTGCCAGTCTGCAGAAAGACCTGGGCATCGACGCCGTGACCCTCGGCTACATCTTTTCCGCGTTCGGCTGGGCTTACGTCCTGCTGCAGATCCCCGGTGGTTGGCTGCTCGACCGCTTCGGCTCCAAGAAGGTCTATGCCTGGAGCATTTTCACCTGGTCGCTGTTCACCGTGCTGCAGGGTTTCGTCGGCTACCTGCCGATGGCCAACGCGGTGATCGCGCTGTTCATGCTGCGCTTTCTGGTGGGTGCCGCCGAGGCGCCGTCCTTCCCCGGCAACGCGCGCATCGTAGCCGCCTGGTTCCCGACCGCCGAGCGCGGCACGGCATCGGCCATCTTCAACTCGGCGCAGTACTTCGCGACCGTGCTGTTCGCTCCGCTGATGGGCTGGATCGTTCATTCCTGGGGCTGGGAGCATGTCTTCGTGGTCATGGGCGGCCTGGGCATCCTGTTCTCGGCGGTGTGGCTCAAGTACATCCACAACCCCAAGGAACACCCAAGCATCAGCGCCGAAGAGCTGGACTTCATCGAGAAGAACGGCGGGCTGGTCGACATGGACCAGGCCAAGGGCGGCAAGTCCAAACCCAAGTGGAACTACATTCGCCAACTGCTCACCACCCGCATGATGCTGGGCGTGTACCTGGGGCAGTTCTGCATCAACGGCATCACCTACTTCTTCCTGACCTGGTTCCCGGTGTACCTGGTTCAGGAACGCGGCATGACCATTCTCAAAGCAGGCTTCATCGCCTCGCTGCCGGCCATCTGCGGTTTCATCGGCGGCGTGCTGGGCGGGGTGATCTCCGACAGTCTGCTGCGTCGCGGTCATTCGCTGACCTTCGCTCGCAAGACGCCGATCGTGTGCGGCTTGATGCTGTCGACCACCATGGTCATCTGCAACTATGTGCAGGCCGAATGGATGGTGGTGGCGTTCATGGCGCTGGCGTTCTTCGGCAAGGGCGTGGGCGCACTGGGCTGGGCTGTGGTGTCCGACACCTCGCCCAAGCAGATCGCCGGGATCAGCGGCGGGCTGTTCAACATGTTCGGCAATGTGGCCTCCATCACCACGCCGATCGTGATCGGCTACATCATCAGCGCCACCGGCTCGTTCAAGTACGCGCTGGTGTATGTCGGCGCCAATGCCCTGGTCGCGGTGTTCAGCTACCTGGTGATCGTCGGCCCGATCAAGCGTGTGGTATTGCGCGAAGAGAACGGCGATCCGATCGTCGACGATGCACCGCAGCTGACCGGCGCGCGCCCCTGAAGCGTCTGCAGCCAACGACAAGACCGCGGCCGGCAGTGCCGGCACGCGGCTCTCGATTCAGCCTGAGTTGATTGGAAGGGCCAAGCCATGCAATTGATCGAACATTCCGATTCTCCCCGCTACGTGCGCCTGCACGCAGACGACAACGTCGTGGTCGTGGTTAACGATCAGGGCGTGGCCGAAGGCAGTCGCTTTCCCGATGGCCTGACCGTCGTCGAAGGTGTGCCGCAAAGCCACAAGGTCGCAACCGTCGACATCGCCGAAGGCGGCACGGTGGTGCGCTACGGGCAGATCATCGGCTACGCGCTGGAACCCATTCGCCAAGGCAGTTGGGTCAAGGAAAGCCAACTGGCGATGCCGTCGGCACCGCCGCTGGACAGCCTGCCGATGTCCGACGCTGTGCCGGCTGCGCTGCCGCCGCTCGAAGGCTTCACCTTCCAGGGTTATCGCAACGCCGACGGAACCGTCGGTACCCGCAACATTCTCGGGATCACCACCACGGTGCAGTGCGTGACCGGCGTGCTGGACCATGCCGTGAAACGTATCCGTGAAGAGCTGTTGCCCAAGTATCCCCACGTCGACGACGTGGTAGCCCTGACCCACAGTTATGGCTGTGGTGTGGCGATCAATGCGCGCGACGCCTACATTCCGATTCGCACCGTACGCAACCTGGCACGCAACCCCAACCTGGGCGGCGAGGCATTGGTGATCGGTCTGGGTTGCGAGAAATTGCAGGCCGGGCAGGTGATGCACGAGGACGATCCCTCGGTGGACCTGAGCGAGCCATGGCTGTACCGCTTGCAGGATTCGGGTCATGGCTTCGGGGAAATGGTCGAGCAGATCATGGCCCTGGCCGAGACGCGCCTGGCCAAGCTCGATCTGCGTCGCCGCGAAACCGTGCCCGCCAGCGAGCTGATTCTGGGCATGCAGTGCGGCGGCAGCGACGCCTTCTCCGGCATCACCGCCAATCCGGCGTTGGGATTTGCCTCGGACCTGTTGATTCGGGCCGGTGCCACAGTGATGTTTTCCGAAGTCACCGAAGTGCGCGATGCCATCTACATGCTGACTTCGCGGGCCGAAACCCACGAAGTGGCGACCGAGCTGGTCCGCGAGATGGACTGGTACGACAACTACCTGGAGCGCGGCGCCGCGGACCGCAGTGCCAACACCACGCCGGGCAACAAGAAAGGCGGGTTGTCGAACATCGTCGAGAAATCCCTGGGCTCGATCGTCAAGTCCGGCAGCAGCGCCATCAATGGCGTGCTCGGCCCGGGGGAGCGGGTCAATCGCAAGGGGCTGATCTACTGCGCTACGCCCGCCAGTGACTTTGTCTGTGGCACCTTGCAACTGGCCGCAGGCATGAACCTGCATGTATTCACCACCGGCCGTGGCACGCCTTACGGCCTGGCGATGACACCCGTGGTCAAGGTATCCACCCGTACCGAATTGGCAGAGCGCTGGCCGGACCTGATCGACATCGATGCCGGACGCATCGCGACCGGGCGCGCCACCATCGAGGAGTTGGGCTGGGAGTTGTTCCACTACTACCTGGACGTGGCGAGCGGGGAAAAGCAGACCTGGGCCGAACGCTATCGCCTGCACAACGACATCACCTTGTTCAACCCGGCGCCGATCACCTGATCGGGCGCTGCGAAGGGCAGCGGGCAATCCGTTGCCCGTCAGCTCGATAAATAAGCGTCAAAAAAGGGAATCAAATCCCTACCTCCAGTGTCGAAGTGCCACTAAACTGTCATTCTCCGTTTCGGTACCTACATTAGAGGTTTTTGCATGAAGCTCAGTCCGTTTGCGGGCAAACCTGCCCCAGCCCAGCTGCTGATCGACATCCCGCGCCTGGTCACGGCTTATTACACCGGCCAACCGGACGCGAGCGAGCCTACCCAGCGTGTGGCGTTCGGCACTTCGGGCCACCGTGGCAGCTCATTCGACTTGAGCTTCAACGAAAATCACGTTCTGGCCATCAGCCAGGCGATCTGCCTCTACCGTACCAGCAAAGGCATCGACGGCCCGCTGTTC
>NZ_DJUS01000015.1:0-19073 GCF_002438365.1 Pseudomonas sp. UBA6276 | reverse complement strand
CGCGGATCACCGCGCCGGTCGGCGAACTGACGATACCGATGCGTTGCGGGTGCGCCGGCAGGGCCACCTTGCGTTCGCTGCTGAACAGACCTTCGGCGTCGAGCTTTACCTTGAGCGCGTCGAACGCCATGCGCAGCGCGCCGTCACCGGCAGGCTCCACGGTGTCTAGGATCAGTTGATAGTCGCCACGGCCTTCGAACAGCGAGACCTTGCCGCGCACTTTCACCGCTGCGCCATCCTTGAGCACCTGGCGCACACGTTGAGCGTTCTGCCGGAACAGGGCACAGCGCACCTGGGCGCCGCTGTCCTTGAGCGTGAAATAGACGTGGCCGGACGCCGGACGCGCCAGGTTGGAGATTTCACCTTCGACCCAGATATTGCTGAAGACATCTTCGAGCAACACACGGGCACGGCCATTGAGCTGGCTGACGGTGATGACCTCGCGATCGAGGTTCAGGCGGGCAAAGGGGTCTTTGATCATGTTCGGCATCATAGAGACATTCGTCTGCGGATGCACTGGGGAGAAGGGGGAGGTACAGGCCTCTTCACCGATTGGCGAAGAGGCCTGCAGGCGTTACAGGAACTGCTCGGCGTAGTGACACGCCACCTGCCGCGTATCCACCGGCCGGAACGCCGGTACTTCGGTGCTGCAGCGCTCGGTAGCGTACGGGCAACGCTTGTGGAACGCACAGCCCGACGGCGGATTCAGCGGGTTGGGCAACTCGCCGACGATCTTGATCTTGGGCTTGAGCGGGTCCGGTTTGATGGTCGGCGTGGCCGACAGCAGGGCCTGGGTATAGGGATGCAGAGGACGGGTGTAGATGTCTTCCTTGGGCCCCATTTCCGCCGGCCGGCCCAGGTACATCACCAGCACCTGGTCGGCCACGTGACGCACCACGGCCAGGTTGTGGGAGATGAACACGTACGCCGTGTTGAATTCCTGCTGCAGGTCCATGAACAGGTTCAGCACCTGCGCCTGGATCGACACGTCGAGGGCCGAGGTGGGTTCGTCGGCGACCAGCACTTTGGGTTGCAACATCATGGCGCGGGCCAGGGCGATGCGCTGGCGCTGGCCACCAGAGAACATGTGCGGGTAGCGCTGGTAGTGTTCGGGGCGCAGGCCCACCTGCTGCATCATCGCCTGGACCTTCTCGCGGCGCTCCGCCTTGCTCAGGGAGGTGTTGATCAGCAGCGGCTCGCCGAGTTGGTCGCCGATCTTCTGCCGAGGGTTGAGCGAGGCATAGGGGCTCTGGAACACCATCTGCACGTCCTTGCGCAGTTGCTTGCGCTCGGCCTTGCTGGCGCCTGCCACTTCCTGACCGGCGATCTGCAGCGAACCGGAGGATGGTTCTTCGATCAGGGTCAGCGCGCGGGCCAGGGTCGACTTGCCACAGCCCGATTCACCGACCACGGCGAGGGTCTTGCCGGCTTCCAGCTCGAAGGAGACGCCATTGAGGGCACGCACGACGGCATGGGGCTTGAAGAGCCCGCGCGAAACATCGTAATGACGGGTAAGGTCGCGGGCGGTCAGTACGACGCTCATCACGCCACCTCCTGATTGAGTGGGTAGAAACAACGCGCCAGGCTCTGGGCTTTGGGGGCCAGGGCCGGGCGTTCGGTGCGACAGTTGTCCCGTACGTACGGGCAGCGCGGCGACAGCAGGCAGCCCTGCGGACGGTCGTAGCGGCCGGGGACGATGCCGGGCAGGGTGGCCAGGCGCTCGGCGCCTTCGCTGTGCTCCGGAATGGCCATCAGCAACGCTTCGCTGTAGGGGTGCGCGGGAATGTCGAACAGTTGCGGTACATGGCCCACTTCCACTGCCTGACCGGCGTACATCACGCACACGCGTTGGGCGGTTTCGGCCACCACGGCCAGGTCGTGGGTGATCAGGATCAGCCCCATGTTCTGCTCTTGTTGCAGGCTGAGCAGCAACTCCATGATCTGCGCCTGGATGGTCACGTCCAGTGCGGTGGTCGGTTCGTCGGCGATCAGCAGCTTGGGCTCACCGGCAATCGCCATGGCGATCGCCACGCGTTGGCTCATGCCCCCGGACAGCTGATGCGGATAGGCATCCAGGCGGCTTTCGGCTGCCGGGATTTCCACCTTCTTGAGCAATTCCAGAGCACGCTGGCGCGCGGCCTTGCCGGACATGCCCAGGTGCTGGCGCAAGACTTCCTCGATCTGGAAACCCACGGTGTAGCTGGGATTAAGCGCAGTCATCGGGTCCTGGAAAATCATCGCCAGGTCCTTGCCGACCACCTTGCGCCGTTGCCGGGCGTTGAGCTTGAGCATGTCGTGGCCGTCGAAGACCAGCGAGTCGGCGGTGACGATGCCGGGTGCATCGATCAGACCCATCAGGGCCATCATGGTCACCGATTTGCCCGAGCCCGATTCGCCGACGATGGCCAGCACTTCGCCCTTGTCCACGCTCAGGTCCAGCCCGTCCACGACCGGTACGGCCTTGGCATCGCCGAAACGTACGTTCAGGTTGTTGATATTCAAAAGTGACATGATCGGCTCCTCAGGCGGCGTTCTTGAGTTTGGGGTCCAGCGCATCGCGCAGCCCGTCGCCCATCAGGTTGATTGCCAGCACGCTGAGCAGAATGGTCAGGCCCGGCAGGCTCACCACCCACCAAGCGCGTTCGATGTAGTCACGCGCCGAAGCCAGCATGGTGCCCCATTCCGGCGTTGGCGGTTGTACGCCCAGGCCCAGGAAACCCAGGGCTGCAGCGTCGAGAATCGCCGAGGAAAAGCTCAAGGTGGCCTGCACGATCAGCGGCGCCATGCAGTTGGGTAGCACGGTGATGAACATCAGGCGCGGCAACGTAGCCCCGGCCAGGCGCGCGGCGGTCACGTAGTCACGGTTCAGTTCGCCCATCACCGCAGCGCGGGTCAGGCGTACGTAGGAGGGCAGCGACACCACGGCAATGGCGATCACGGTGTTGATCAGGCCAGGGCCGAGGATGGCGACGATCGCCACGGCCAGCAGCAGCGATGGCAGCGCCAGCATGACGTCCATCAGGCGCATGATCGACGGCCCGAGAATGCGCGGGAAGAATCCGGCCAGCAGGCCCATGAGAATGCCCGGGATCAGCGACATCACCACCGACGACAGGCCGATCAGCAGCGACAGCCGCGAGCCCTGGATCAAGCGCGAAAGCAAATCACGGCCCAGCTCGTCGGTGCCCAGGATGAATTGCCACTGGCCGCCTTCCAGCCATACCGGCGGGGTGAGGAGGAAGTCACGGTACTGCTCGCTGGGGTTGTGCGGGGCCACCCACGGCGCGAACAGCGCGCAGAAGACGATGATCAGCATGAACACCAGGCCCGCCACGGCGCCCTTGTTCTTGGCGAATGCCTGCCAGAATTCCTTGTACGGGGAGGGGTAGAGCAGGCTCTGATCCACCGCGACCGTTTCGATTTTCGTAGTCATGGATAGGGTCTCAACGCTGATGACGGATGCGTGGGTTGGCCAGGCCGTAGAGGATGTCCACCACGAAGTTGACCAGGATCACCAGGCAGGCGATCAACAGGATGCCGTTCTGCACGACAGGGTAGTCACGAGCGCCGATGGCCTCGATCAGCCACTTGCCGATGCCCGGCCACGAGAAGATGGTTTCGGTCAGTACCGCACCGGCCAGCAAGGTGCCGACCTGCAGGCCGAACACGGTCAGCACCGGAATCAGCGCGTTGCGCAGGCCGTGCACGAACACCACGCGGGTCGGCGACAGGCCCTTGGCGCGGGCAGTGCGCACGTAGTCCTCGCGCAGCACTTCGAGCATCGAGGAACGGGTCATGCGGGCGATCACCGCCAGCGGAATGGTGCCTAGCACGATGGCGGGCAGAATCAGGTGCTGCAGGGCGTCCAACCAGGCGCCTTCGTCTTCGCTGAACAACGTGTCGATGAGCATGAAGCCGGTTTTCGGCTGGATGTCGTAGAGCAGGTCGATGCGCCCCGACACTGGCGTCCAGCCCAGGGTCACCGAAAAGAACATGATCAGGATCAGGCCCCACCAGAAGATGGGCATGGAATAGCCGGCCAGGGAAATACCCATGACCCCATGGTCGAACAGCGATCCTCGCTTGAGCGCAGCGATCACCCCCGCCAGCAGGCCGAGCACGCCGGCGAAGATCAGCGCGGCGATGGACAGCTCCAGCGTGGCCGGAAACAGCGCAGTGAACTCGGTCCAGACGCTCTCGCGCGTACGCAGCGACTCACCCAGGTTGCCCTGGGCGAGATTGCCGATGTAATCCAGGTACTGAGCATACAGGGGCTTGTTCAGACCCAGGCGTTCCATCGCCTGTGCGTGCATTTCGGGGTCGACCCGACGCTCGCCCATCATCACTTCGACAGGGTCACCGGGAATCAGGCGTATCAACGCGAAGGTCAATAGCGTGATGCCGAAGAAAGTGGGGATCAGCAATCCCACACGTCGGGCAATAAAACTAAACATCGTGCGTAGTACCTCATCAGCCGGTTAGGCAAGCCGCGCATCCGCCCGGGTGGGCGCCGATACGCGGCGTCTTTTTCTACTTCACCTGGGTGGTGGCGAAGTTGTTATTGGTCATCGGGCTTATGTGGAAGCCTTCGACGTTCTTGCGCATGGCCGAGAACACACGTGGATACGCCAGGCTCAACCAAGGTTGCTCTTTGAGAAAAATGACCTGCGCCTGTTCGTAGAACGCCGCGCGCGCTGCCGGTTCAGTGGCTTCGCGGGCCTGGCTGACCAGGGCGTCGAATTCCTTGTTGCACCAGCGCGCGGCGTTTTCGCCGTTCTTCGCTGCTTCGCAGGTAAGGTTCGGGCTGAGGAAGTTGTCCGGGTCGCCGTTGTCGCCGGCCCAACCGTAGAAAGCCAGGTCATGTTCGCCCAGTTTCAGGCGCTTGATCAACTCGCCCCATTCCAGCACGCGGATATCCAGCTTGATGCCAACCTTGGCCAGGTCGGCCTGCAACAGTTGCGCTGCGAGGCTGGAGTTGGGGTTGGTCGGGCTGCTGCCGTTGCGCGCGAAGATGGTGAACGAGGTGCCTTCCGGAACGCCGGCTTCCTTGAGCAGGGCGCGGGCCTTGTCCGGATCGTAGGGCAGGTCTTTGAGGCTGTGGTTGTAGCCCAGTAGCGTGGTCGGGTAGGGCCCCACGCCCGGTGTCGCGTTTCCCTCGCCGAACAGGGTTCGAACGAAGGTCTGCTTGTCGAAGGCCATCTGGATGGCCTGGCGCACGCGAACGTCGCTCAGGTATTTGTGAGTGGTGTTGATGGCCACATAGCTGGTCATCAAGGCATCCATCTCGGCGATCTTGAGCTGAGGATCGGCCTTGATGCCGGGTACGTCGTCTGGCTTGGGATAGACCGCCACCTGGCACTCGTTGGCCCGCAGCTTCTGCGCCCGCACGTTGTTGTCCACGGTGATGGCGAAAATCAGCGGGTCGGCCGGTGGCTTGCCCTTGTAGTAATCGGGGTTGGCCTTGAAGCGAACCTGGGCGTCCTTGCTGTAGCGCACGAACACGAACGGCCCGGTGCCGATCGGCTTGCTGTTCAAGTCGGCGGTCTTGCCGGCCTTGAGCAACTGGTCGGCGTATTCGGCTGAGTAGATCGAGGTGAAGGGCATCGCCATGTCGCGCAGGAACGGCGCTTCGGGGCGCTTGAGCACGAAACGCACGGTCATGTCGTCGAGCTTGTCGATGCTCTGGATCAGATCACCCATGGCCATCGATTCGAAATAGGGATAGCCCATGGTGGACTTGTCATGCCAGGGATGCTTGGCGTCGAACTGGCGCATGAAGCTCCACAGCACGTCGTCGGCATTCAGGGTGCGGGTCGGCTTGAAGTAGTCGGTGGTGTGGAACTTCACGCCTTCGCGCAAGTGGAACGTATAGGTCTTGCCGTCTTCACTGATGTCCCAGCTCTTGGCCAGCCCCGGCTGGATGTCGGTGGTGCCCGGCGTGAAGTCGACCAGGCGGTTGAGCACCGTCTCGGCCGAGGCATCGCTCGTGACCGCGCCGGTGTATTGAACGATATCGAAACCTTCGGGGCTGGCTTCGGTGCAGACCACCAGCGGTTTGGCACTGGCGCCCAAGGTCAGGCCGAGCAGGGCGGCTGCCACGGCAGCCTTCAGAGATAGCGTTTTCATCATTGCCCTCGCAATCGCACGTAAGCGTAGCCGCTGCCCGGGATTCGTCGAACCCCGGGCAGCGGTTGCCGATCAAAGAATCTGGAACGGAATGGTGGTGACGATGCGCAGCTCGTTGAGGCTGCCATCGACCTGATTGGCGCTGGCGCGGTGGGCACTGTAGGTCGCGCGGATGGTGCTGGCCTTCAACGGCCCGCCCTGCACGGCATACGAGGTGCCGAAGCCGTACTCGTAATGCTTCTCGCCGTCCTGGGCCTGGATGCCATCATAGCCGCCGCCCTTGTAGTGTGTGCCATCGATACCCCAGCCGCGCGCGGTGTAGACGCTGAACTTGAGGCCGGGTACGCCATAGCCGGCCATGTCCAGCCCGTAACCGATCTGGAACGATTTTTCGTTCGGGCCGTTGTAGTCGGAAAACAGCGAGTTGGCCAGGAAAATGGCGTTGGTTTCGTGCAGGTAGTCGAAGTATTCGTTGCCGTTCACTTCCTGGAAGGCCAGGGTCAGGCTGTGCGCCTTGTGCGTGGCGGTCAACGACAGGCTGTAGGTGTCGTTGTCGATGGCGCCCATCTTCGAGCTGCCGGCATCCTTGGTCTTGTAGTAGTTCAAACCGGTGGTCAGGCCCAGCACCGAGGCATCGCCCAGTTCATGGGAGGCGCCGAAGTAATACTGGTTCCACACATCCTTGACGTTGGACGCGTACAGGCTGGTGGTCAGGCTTTTCAGCGGCTGGTAGTTGAGGCCGAAGATGTTGACCTGATCGGTGGTGGTGCCGTCGCCGTACTCGGTCCTGAACTTGCTCAGGCTCTGTTCGGTTCGCGGCGAGACGCGGCTGAACGTGCCCAGGTCGAAGTCGAGGTTGTCGAACTCGGCGCTGTGCAGGCTGACACCCTCGAAGCTGGAGGGCAGGGCACGGTTGCCGATGAAGGCCAGTACCGGCGTGTTCATCGATTGGCGCCCGGCGGTCAGCACGGTGTTGGACACCCGCGCCTTGAGGTTGGCCAGGCCCGCCTTGGTCCACTGGTCGACCACATCGCCATCGTGATCGGTCAGTGTGCGGTTCCCCCCGCCGGCCACGCGACCTTTGCCCTGCTCCAGCGCCACGGTGTTGTAGGCCGCCACTTCGGTGCTGAACCCCACGGTGCCCTGAGTGAAGCCCGAGGTGTAGTTGACGATGGTGCCCTGAACCCAGGTGTCGCGGCTGCCGGTGCGTTCGGTCACGCCATCGCCCTTGTTGATGCCCCAGGTCAGGCCACGCTTGCCCTTCTCCTTGGCGAACCAGTTGCGGGTCGAGCCGGTCAGGCTCGAGTCCTCGATGAAGCCCTTGGCCTCATCCTGTGCGCTGCTGGTCTTGACGGTAAGCGGGATGAACGCCTGGCTGACTTCATCGGCCAGGACCAGGGGCGCGAACCCGCTCAACGACAAGGTGAAGACTGCTCTCTTGGTAATTTTCAACTGAAGCTCCTTACTTTTTTAGTTTTATGGCCGCGTCTTCTAGTGCGGCTGATGGCCAGTCCATGGCCCGTGATGACAGTTGCAAACGTTTGCTTGCTCTTTTTTGCCAAAAGCTCCCCAAACCCATGGCACGGTCATGGGTGTGGGGAAGGCCTGGTTTATCTAGTCGCGCAGACTCACGCCGCCAAAGTCGTTACGCCCGAACGGGCTGACCTTGAAGCCTTCAACCTTGGCGCTGACCGGCTGGTTGACGGTGGAGTGGGCGATCGGGGTGATCGGCACCTGTTGCTTGAGCAACTGCTGGGCCTGACGATAGAGCACGCTGCGCTCTTCGCGGTCGGTGACCCGCTTGGCCTGCTGGACCAGCTTGTCGTAGTCCTGGTTGCACCACATCGAGTAGTTGTTGCTGCCGATGGCGTCGCAGCTGTACAGCGTGCCCAGCCAGTTGTCCGGGTCCCCGTTGTCGCCGGTCCAGCCAATCAGCGAGACGTCGTGTTCGCCGCGTTTGGTACGGTCCAGGTACTCGCCCCATTCGTAGCTGACGATCTTCACCTTGAGGCCGATCTTGCCCCAGTCGGCCTGCAGCATTTCAGCCATCAGCTTGGCATTGGGGTTGTAGGGGCGCTGCACGGGCATGGCCCACAAAGTGATCTCGGTGCCTTCCTTGACGCCGGCGGCCTGCAGCATCTGCTTGGCTTTCTCCGGATCGAAAGGCGCGTCCTTGATGCTCTCGTCGTAGGACCATTGGGTCGGCGGCATGGCGTTGACGGCCTTCTGCCCGGCGCCCTGGTAGACAGCCTTGAGAATGGCGTCCTTGTTCACCGCCATGTCCATGGCCTGGCGCACTTCCAGCTGGTCGAACGGCTTGTGACGCACGTTGTAGGTGATGTAGCCCAGGTTGTAGCCGGCCTGCTCCATGACCTTGAGCTTGGGGTCAGCCTTCAGGCCCGCAAGGTCGGCAGGACGTGGGTAGGCGGTGACCTGGCACTCGTTCTTCTTGAGCTTCTGCATGCGCACCGAAGCGTCGGTGTTGATGGCGAAGATCAACTGGTCGACCTTCACCTGGCTCATGTCCCAGTACTGCGGGTTGGCCTTGTAGCGGATCTGCGAGTCTTTCTGGTAACGCTGGAAGGCGAACGGACCGGTGCCGATCGGCTTCTGGTTGATGTCACGCATGTTGCCGCTCTTGAGCAGCTGCTCGGCGTACTCGGCGGACAGGATGGACGCGAAGTTCATGGCGATGTTCTGCACGAACGCGGCGTCTACGGCGTTGAGGGTGAACACCACGGTGTGGTCGTCGGTTTTCTCGACCTTGGCGATGTTCTTGTCCAGGCTCATGCTGACGAAGTACGGGAACTCGGTTGGATACGCCTTGCGAAACGGCTGGTTGGGATCGAGCATGCGATTGAAGGTGAACAGCACGTCGTCGGCGTTGAAGTCACGGGTCGGCTTGAACGCTTCGTTGCTGTGGAACTTGACCCCTTCGCGCAGGTGGAAGGTGTAGGTCAGGCCGTCTTCGGAGATGTCCCACTTGGTGGCCAGCGCAGGAATGACACTGGTGCCGCCTTTTTCGAATTCGGTCAGGCGGTTGTAGATCGGTTGCGCAGCGTCGTTGTCGGTGCCGCTCGTGTACTGGGCGATGTCGAAGCCGGCGGGGCTGCCTTCGGAGCAGTACACCAGGCTGTTGGCGGCCTGGCTGAGGCCAACCTGGCCGAGCAGGCCCAGAGCAAGCATGGCGGAGCAAAGCTGGGTATGTCGCATGATAGTCCCTGTCTTGTTGTTTTCCGATCGTGGGGCGCCAGTTCCCTGGCAGGAATACGGCGGCCGCCACCAAAGGAAGCTAGTCCCATTGGACGAGGGCGTATGTCGGCGTATTCCGGTAGAGCTGTGGGAAAAATCCTGGCGTTAATGCAAGCGAATGGGCGCTGGACCTGCCGGTCCATCGCCCGCTTCCATGAGGGGAAGTGCCTGGTTCAGTCCTTCACGCCCACGCCATAGAACGAGTTCAAGCCAAAGGGGCTGATCTTGAAGTCGGTGACCTTGGCGCTCATGGGCTGGTAGACCGTGGAGTGCGCGATCGGGGTGATCGGCACCTGTTGCTTGAGGCGCACCTGGGCCTGTTTGTACAGCTCGGTGCGCTTGGCCTGATCGGGCGTGGCCTTGGCGGTCTTGATCAACTGGTCGTAGTCCTTGTCGCACCACTTCGAGAAGTTGTTGCCGTTCACCGCATCGCAACCGTACAGGGTGCCCAGCCAGTTGTCCGGGTCACCGTTGTCGCCGCTCCAGCCGATCAGCATGGCATCGGTCTCGCCGGCCTTGGCGCGCTTGAGGTATTCACCCCATTCGTAGCTGACGATCTTGGCCTTGATACCCACCTTGGCCCAGTCCGACTGCAGCATTTCGGCCATCAGCTTGGCGTTGGGGTTGTAGGGACGCTGTACCGGCATGGCCCACAGGGTGATCTCGGTGCCTTCCTTGACGCCGGCTTCCTTGAGCAGCTTCTTGGCCTCTTCCACGTTGTAACCAGCGTCTTTGATGCTCGTGTCATAGGACCACTGGGTCGGCGGCATGGCGTTGACGGCCAATTGACCGGCGCCCTGGTAAACGGCCTCGATGATGCTCTGCTTGTTCACCGCCATGTCCAGCGCCTGGCGAACCTTGAGGTTGCCCAGTGGTTCGTGGGTCACGTTGTAGGCGATGTAGCCCAGGTTGAAGCCAGCCTGGTCGGGCATCTGCAGGTTCTTGTCTTCCTTGAGCGGCTTGAGATCGGCCGGACGTGGATAGACGCTGACCTGGCATTCGTTCTTCTTGAGCTTCTGCATGCGCACGGATGCATCGGTGGTGATGGCGAAGATCAGGTTGTCGATCTTCACGTCAGCCGGGTTCCAGTAGTCCTTGTTGCCCTTGTAGCGAATCTGCGCGTCTTTCTGATAGCGATTGAACACGAACGGGCCGGTGCCGATCGGCTTCTGGTTGATGTCGGCGGCCTTGCCCTGCTTGAGCAACTGGGCGGCGTATTCGGCGGACTGGATCGAAGCGAAGCTCATGGCCATGTTCTGGATGAACGCGGCGTCGACCGTCTTCAAGGTGAAGCGGACGGTGTGATCGTCGAGCTTCTCGATGTTGGTGATGTTCTCGTCCATGCCCATGTCGGTGAAGTACGGGAACTCGGTCGGATAGGCTTTGCGGAACGGCATGTTCTTGTCGATCATGCGGTTGAAGGTGAACAGCACGTCGTCGGCGTTAAATTCGCGGGACGGCTTGAAGTAGTCGGTGGTGTGGAACTTGACCCCTTCGCGCAGGTGGAAGGTGTAGGTCAGGGCGTCTTCGGAGATGTCCCAGCTGGTGGCAAGACCCGGAATGACTGCGGTGCCGCCACGCTCGAACTGGCTCAGACGGTTGAAGACGGTTTCTGCCGAAGCATCGAAATCCGTACCACTGGTATACAGCGCCGGGTCAAAACCCGCCGGACTGCCTTCAGAGCAGAATACAAGGTTGCTCGCAGCATGGGCGAAAGGGGCGCTGGCGAGCAGGCCGGCCCCGACGATGAACGGAATGACCGCGGTTTTGAGCATGGTGGCCTCAGTTGTTGTCATTTTAAGAATGAGGGCGACCTTGTGAGTCGACCTGGCCGATACTTATGCAGGCGGCATACCCAAATCAACTGTTTGCGGTGTATCGCACCTGAAACGGTGGGACGGGCGTACACGAATGTCGCATCGATGTAAGTTTTTCGGTAGTTGAACGCATGTTCAACTACATTTGGTCGCTCAATGCACACTTATCGACCCCATTGCACCACGATGACGCACTGCAATGGGGCGTTCGGTATCACTGCGAAAGGCTGACACCATAGAAGGGCGTCAGGCCGAAGGGGCTGATGCGGAAATCCTGGACTTCCTTGCGCATGGGCTGGAAGACCGTGGAGTTGGCGATCGGTGTGATCGGCACCTGTTGCTTGAGTATCGCCTGCGCCTGCTGGTACAGCTTCACGCGTTCATCGCGATCGCTGCTCAGTTTGGCCTGCTGGATGAGCTTGTCGTAGGCCGGATCGCACCATTTGGCGTAGTTGCTGCCCTTGACCGCCGCGCAGCTGTAGAGCACGCCGAGCCAGTTGTCCGGATCGCCATTGTCGCCGGTCCAGCCATAGATCATGGTGTCGTGCTCGCCATTCTTGGCGCGCTTGATGTACTCACCCCATTCGTAACTGATGATGTTGGCCTTGATGCCGATCTTGGCCCAGTCGTTCTGGATCATCTGCGCCGACATGCGCGCATTGGGGTTGGACGCACGCTGCACCGTCATGGCCCACAGGTCGATGGTCGTGCCCTCTTTGATTCCGGCTTCCTTGAGCAGGGCACGGGCCTTGGTAATGTCGTGGGGCGCGTCCTTGATTCGGGTGTCATACGACCATTGCGCAGGGGGCAGGGCGTTCTGCGCCAACTGACCGGCGCTCTGGTAGACCGCCTTGATGATGGCCGGCTTGTCGATCGCCATGTCCAGGGCCTGACGCACCTTGAGCTGGTCGAGCGGCGGATGGGTCACGTTGTAGGCCAGAAAACCCAGGTTGAAGCCCGGCTGGCTGAGCACGCGCAGGTTGGGGTCCTGCTTCATCACGTCGATGTCGGCAGGCCGTGGATAGCCGCTGACCTGGCATTCGCCAGCCTTCAGCTTCTGCAGGCGCACCGCAGCATCGGTACTGATGGAGAAGATCAGGTTGTCGAGCTTGACGTCCTCGGGTTTCCAGTACGCCTTGTTGGCGGTGTAGCGGATCTGCGAATCCTTCTGGTAGCGCTTGAACACGAATGGGCCGGTGCCGATGGGTTTCTGGTTGATGTCGGCGGCCTTGCCCTGCTTGAGCAACTGGTCGGCGTATTCGGCGGACTGCACCGAAGCGAAACTCATCGCCAGGTTCTGCACGAAGGCGGCGTCGACCGTGTTCAGCGTGAAGATCACGGTATGCGGGTCTTGTTTGCTGACCGACTTGATGTTGGTGTTCAGGCCCATGTCGGTGAAATAGGGCGATTCCGAAGGGTAGGCCTTGCGGAATGGATGCTCGGGGTCGAGCAGGCGCTGGAAGGTGAACAGCACGTCGTCCGCGTTGAAATCGCGGGTGGGCGTGAAGTAGTCGGTGGTGTGGAACTTGACGCCTTCGCGCAGGTGAAAGGTGTAGGTCAAGCCGTCCGGGGAGACGTCCCAGGAAGTGGCCAGCCCCGGTTCGACTTCGGTGCCGCCGCGCTTGAACTGGGTCAGGCGATTGAAGACGGTTTCCGCCGAGGCGTCAAAATCGGTACCACTGGTGTACTGGCTGGGATCGAAACCGGCAGGGCTGGCTTCGGAGCAGTACACCAGCGTACTCGCGGCCTGGGCCATGGGCATCCCGGCGCACAGGGCGGCGGTAAGGAGCAGGGGCTTGAAGGCGGGGATATCCATATGGGGCCTCGATAGACGAAGGGAGGGACTCGGGGAGTGATGTTTGCGGACAGAATCCGTCCTGCGGGAGCGGATTCTGCCTTTGACGAAAGCGTCAGCCTATCAAGGCATCACGACTTCGATGACGCCGTCGGCATTGATGCTGACCTCGCTGGTGCCCGCTTCTACGTCCGGGGTCACCGGAGCCGCGTCGGCGCGAGCGGCCTTCATCATCATCGGCGCCGAGGCGTACGGGCGAGGGTAGCCTGCGCTGTTGAGGTTGAGGTTGACCACCTTGTAGCTCTTGCCGCCCAGGGCGTCGGTGGCCAGTTGCGCGCGGGCTTTGAACGCAGCCACGGCTTCCTTGAGCAGGGCGTCTTCGCTCTGCTTGCGGGTCTTGTCGGCGATGGAGAAGTCCATGGCGCCCATCTTCAGGCTCTGCAGCAGTTCGCCGGTGAGTTTGGACAGGGCCGGGAAGTCGGCGCTTTCCAGGCGCACTTCGGCGCGCTCGCGCCAGCCGGTGATGGTCTGGCCCTTGTCATCGTAGATCGGATAGCTGTTGCGACTGCCCTGGCGGACGATCACGCCTTTGACTTCGCGAGCCTGGGCCAGGGCCTTGTTCAACGTGTCGCTGATACCGGCGGCCAGCTTGGCCGGGTCGGCATTCTGCTCCTCGCTGTAGAGGGTCACGAGCATCAGGTCGCGAGGCACTTCCTGGCTGACCTCTGCACGCAGGGAAATCTGGTTGTAGCGGGCCTCGTCGGCCAGGGCAGGGAGGCTGGACAACAGGCTTGCGCCAAGGACCAGGGCGGCGCTGCGGGTGATGACGGGCATGGAAAACTCCTTGTTGTAGGTGCTGCGTAAGACTGGCCAGGCCGGATGCGGTTCCTGAGGGGGCTACATGGACAGGCCACCTTTTACGATAAACCCAAGGCCGGCACTTGCGACGCGGTCATTTGCCGCACTTTTCGCTGTCGACGCGTCGAGTTGGTTATACTTGCACCGATCCGCCTGCAGCGCTCACTGGAGAGCAAATGCTCGCCCACCCTATGCCTCTTTCCGCTTCACGCCAGAACCTTTGGCGCCTGACCTTCATCCGCACGCTGGTACTGGCCGCTCAGGCCGGTTCGGTCGGCTTCGCCTACCTCACGCACCTGTTGCCCTTGCCTTGGCTGGCGTTGAGCACCACCCTGGCGGTGTCGGCCATACTCTGCGCGCTGACCGTGCTGCGCCTGCGCTTCTCTTTGCCCGTCACCGAGCTTGAATACGCCTTGCAACTGGCCTGCGACCTGCTCATCCACAGCGTCCTGCTGTATTACTCGGGCGGCGGCGCCAACCCGTTCGTTTCCTATTACCTGGTGCCGCTGACCATTGCCGCCGTGACCCTGCCGTGGGTCTATTCCCTGGTGCTGTCCGGGATCGCCCTGGCGTGCTACACCTTCATGCTGGCGCATTTCTACCCGCTCGACGCCTTGCCGATCGGCCGGGAAAACCTGCAGATATACGGCATGTGGTTGAGCTTTGCCCTGGCGGCTTCGGTGATCACCTTCTTCGCCGCCAAGATGGCCGAAGAGCTGCGCCGCCAGGAACAACTGCGCGCGCAGCGCCGCGAAGAGGGTCTGCGTGATCAGCAACTGCTGGCCGTGGCTACCGAGGCCGCCGGTGCCGCCCATGAATTGGGTACGCCACTGGCCACCATGAGCGTGCTGCTCAAGGAGATGCGCCAGGACCATCCCCAGCCCGAACTGCAGGAAGACCTGCAGGTGCTGCAGGATCAGGTCAAGCTGTGCAAGGAAACCCTGCAGCAGCTGGTGCGCGCCGCCGAGGCCAATCGGCGCATGGCTGTGGTCGATCAACCCGTGACCGCCTGGCTCGACGAGGCCCTGAATCGCTGGCACCTGATGCGTCCCGAATCCAGCTATCGCTTCCACCGCCAGGGCCAGGGCGAGGTTCCCCATCTGGCGCCGCCGCCGGATCTGACCCAGGCGCTGCTCAACCTGCTCAACAACGCCGCCGATGCCTGCCCCGACAACCTCGAGGTCAGGCTGGACTGGGACAGCGTTGACATTTTCATCTCGATCCGCGACCACGGAGCGGGTGTTCCCCTGGCGATTGCCGAGCAGATCGGCAAGCCGTTCTTCACCACAAAGGGCAAAGGCTTCGGCCTCGGCCTGTTCTTGAGCAAAGCCAGCGTGACTCGCGCCGGCGGCTCGGTAAAACTCTATAGTCATGAAGAGGGCGGCACGCTCACCGAGCTGCGTCTGCCCCGTGGCGTCCGAGGAGATGATCGATGACTGACGAACACCAAGTCGAAGGCGAAGAACTGCCACATTTGTTGTTGGTAGATGATGACGCCACCTTCACCCGCGTCATGGCCCGCGCCATGAGCCGCCGAGGCTTTCGCGTGAGTACCGCGGGCAGCGCCGAGGAAGGCTTGAAGCTGGCCCAGGACGACATCCCGGACTACGCCGCACTGGACCTTAAAATGGAAGGCGATTCGGGCCTGGTGCTGCTGCCCAAGCTGCTGGAGTTGGACCCGGAGATGCGTGTGGTGATCCTCACCGGCTATTCCAGCATCGCGACCGCAGTGGAGGCGATCAAGCGTGGCGCCTGCAACTACCTGTGCAAGCCGGCCGATGCCGACGACGTGCTGGCTGCGCTGTCGGCCGAACACGCCGACCTCGATACCCTGGTGCCGGAAAACCCCATGTCGGTGGACCGTCTGCAATGGGAGCACATCCAGCGGGTGCTCACCGAGCACGAAGGCAACATTTCCGCCACGGCGCGGGCGTTGGGTATGCACCGACGCACCCTGCAACGCAAATTGCAGAAGCGTCCGGTTCGGCGCTGAATCTGCGGCCACCTGGTGTGCGCAATGGCCCAGCGGTGTGATCATCGTGTGGGCCTTTTTTTCGAAGAAATGCTTGTTTTGTCGGCGTGATCGATCCGTGCGCGTTGATCCATCTCCAAACCGCGTGCCGTAAACCCGGCAACGCACTTTGCTAGCAAGGATGAATGGGTGCAGTGCGGTCTATCAAAATGAAGCGATCGTAGAGTGTTTGAAGTGTAATTAGTTGTTCATCAGTTAATGTTTCGTATCAAAAGATACATAACTAAATCCCCTTGAGTTTCTCTCCTGCTTGGCTACAGTTATCTATGCGGTAGCGGAATTACTCATCAAATATTCAGTGCTGTTGGGTTTCCGCCTTTCAATCATCTCGTTCAGGAGTGATGCTGAAAGTTCATGGCGCCCTGAGACAGTTGGTCAGGACGATTGCCTTACGGCGACGACAAGTGCGTCATGATCGGGAGGTATCAACAGCGTATGAGTAATCGACATTCTGCAGAGCTATACCCAGGTGAGCCCGATCTTGAGTTTGGACTCGATAAAACCGGCAAGGTCGTTCTTGGTCGGGAGAATCCAGACTATAGTGGTACTCGTCTCTATGATGTCGTCGCAGGACCGGATGGAACGCTGTATGCGGGAGGCGTCGGTGGAAATTTCCCCAGGGATACTGAAGAATATATTGTGTACGCCGTAAAGAAAAATGGCGAGCCTGATGGGTCGTTCAGTCAAAACGGTAAATTGACTGGGCAGTTTCACAAGCAGGAAGGTGTGGATATAAAGTCCGCTATCCATAGAGTATTTTATATTGAGGCGCAAGGCAGCACGCCAGCTAAATTGCTGATGTTGGGAACAGTAGGTATCCCTATGGGCAATGATATAGGCTTGTACCCTGCCTTGGCGCGCTACACGCTGGATGGCCAACTGGACTTAACGTTCGGGGAATTGGGGACGGGGACGGCTATTTTCGCGGGGCTGGAGGGCAGTCAATGGGATAAAGGGGCATCTCATGGAGTGCTTGGGAGCGAGGCCGAAGCTGCACCGAGACCCGGCATCGTTCGCCCGGGGCCAGACCACCTCGCCGGGCTGCGTTACAATGGTCGAATCTACATCGCCCTCCCAGCTCTAGCATTTGGCCATGCGATCATCAGTTTTTTTGATGACGGACGTGTCGATTGGAGTTTCGGTACTGACGGCATATTGAAGCTCTATGATTTGAGTGCTCCGAAACCAGGCATGCCCGTAGGTGCTGAGATAAAAGCTATTTACCCGTCGGACGGGAAACTGCTGTTGGCTGGACAGCTTTATAAGGAGGGGATGGTGCCGTATGCTGGATTCGTCAGAATTACGCTTGAAGGTCTTATAGACACGAGCTTTGGACAGGAAGGTTTTCAGTTCGGGCCCGGGGTGCAATACGAGCTGGTGCGGGATGTTATCTCCGCATTCGGTAGAGACTTTTTGACTGCGGGCATGGGGCGGGATCCGGAATTCTCTAATTGCTCGGTTTACGCGATCGATCAGAATGGATTGCCTGATCCTGATTTTAATAGTGGGGCTGTACTGACTGTGCCTCCGCCTCCTTTCCCGGGCAATTATCAGCAGCTATGGGATTTCGGTGATCGTGTTTTGGCGCATGGTGTGTATCTTGAAATGCCGATGCAGTACGGACGCTTGCTATTGGCGCGGTTTCTTTCAGATGGCAATTTGGATAAAAGCTTTGGTCTGCCCAACTCGGAAGGTGAGGGGGCTGGCTGGCAGGTTTACCCTTTGGAATACATGTCCGAGATAGGGCGAATGGCTGTGGTAGACGATCGTATCTATGTGACAGGTATGATCCGTGAAGGACATCAATCTGGATTTGCGTGCGTGGTTTGTCTCAAAGCATAAGGTGCCCAGGCCCGCTTGTCCGTTATTCTGGCCCGCTCGCTCTTCACTCCGCTACCAGGGGAGAGGAGCGAGGCGAGCTCGTTATAGCTGGCTTGAGCATTTTGATTCGCCATATTTTGGCGTGTTTCGACCATCCGCCCAGGATAGATGCGTGGTCTCTCATCGATGTAGATATCTCGGTGATCGCCAACCATTGGGGCTCGTTGAGCCGTTTCAGAACTACTTCTCCCTGATCCACTGTTGCTTTATGAACTCGAGTGGCTCCACTCATAGCGTGATCGTACAACCAGCTTGGGCTATGATGTGCACCTCACCGCCCGTTTTCGAGACAACTGTTGACTATGGACAATCTGAGCGCCGCCCCACGCGCCCGTCGCAAACCGCGCAGCCTGGCCCAGGAACTGGTGGCCGTGCTGACCCAGCGTATTCTCGATGGCGAACTCAAGCGGGGCGACAAACTGCCTACCGAGTCGGCCATCATGGAAGAGCAGGGCGTCAGCCGAACGGTGGTGCGCGAAGCCATTTCCCGGCTGCAGGCGGCGGGGCAGGTCGAGACCCGTCACGGCATCGGCACTTTCGTGCTGGACACGCCGAGCCCGAGTGGCTTTCGCATCGATCCAGCGACCATCGTCACCTTGCGCGACGTGCTCGCGGTGCTCGAGTTGCGCATCAGCCTGGAAGTGGAGTCTGCCGGGCTGGCTGCCAGCCGACGTTCCGATGAACAGCTGGCGGCCATGCGCGCGGCGCTCGATGCACTGAACGAAAGCGCGGCCCATGCCAGTGATGCAGTGGCATCCGATTTCCAGTTCCACCTGCAGATCGCCTTGTCCACTGGCAACCGGTACTTCACCGACATCATGACGCACCTGGGCACCAGCATCATTCCCCGTACCCGGCTGAATTCGGCGCGCTTGGCGCACGACGACCAGCAGCACTACATGACCCGGCTCAGCCGCGAGCACGAGGAAATCTACGACGCCATCGCCCGTCAGGATTCCGATGCTGCACGTGCCGCTATGCGCCTGCACCTGACCAACAGCCGCGAGCGCCTGCGCCAAGCCCACCAGGAAGCCGAAGCCGGCAGGGTCTGATCACCCCAAAGTGATTGCCTGACACCCCGCGGTGCACCTGACGCGGCTCGCGCCGCTGCTACAGAAGCACCGCAACCCCTGTAGCAGCGGCGCAAGCCGCGTCGGCGGCCAAGGTGATTTGTCTGATACCCCGCGGTGAAACCTGACGCGGCTCGCGCCGCTGCTACAGCAGCACTGCGCTCCTCTGTAGCAGCGGCGCAAGCCGCGTCGGCGGCCAAGGTGATCTGTCTGATACCCCGCGGTGAAGCCTGACGCGGCTC
>NZ_DJUS01000172.1:346-5432 GCF_002438365.1 Pseudomonas sp. UBA6276 | reverse complement strand
TCGGGCTGCGGCAAGTCGACCTTGCTGCGCCTGATCGCCGGGCTCGAAGAAGTGAGCAGCGGCACCATCGAGTTGGACGGCCGCGACATCACCGAAGTGACGCCGGCCAAACGCGACCTGGCCATGGTGTTCCAAACCTACGCCTTGTATCCGCACATGACCGTGCGCAAGAACCTGTCGTTCGCCCTGGACCTGGCCGGCAAACCCAAGGCCGAGGTCGAAAGCAAGGTGGCGGAAGCGGCGCGCATCCTCGAACTCGGCGCCCTGCTCGACCGCAAGCCCAAGCAGCTGTCCGGTGGTCAGCGCCAGCGTGTGGCGATCGGCCGGGCCATCGTGCGCCATCCGAAGATCTTCCTGTTCGACGAGCCGCTGTCCAACCTCGACGCCGCCCTGCGCGTGCAGACCCGACTGGAACTGTCGCGCCTGCACAAGGAGCTGCAGGCCACCATGATCTACGTGACCCATGACCAGGTCGAGGCGATGACCCTGGCCGACAAGGTGGTGGTACTCAACGGTGGCCGTGTCGAACAGGTCGGTTCGCCCCTGGAGCTTTATCACCATCCGGCGAACCTGTTCGTCGCCGGTTTCCTGGGGACGCCGAAGATGGGCTTCCTCAAGGGCAAGCTCAGCCGCGTCGACGGCCAAGGCTGCGAAGTCGCCCTGGACGCCGGCACCCATATCTACCTGCCTCGCGTCAGCCAAACGTTGAACGTGGGCGATTCGGTCACCCTGGGAATTCGCCCCGAGCATCTCGACCTTGCCCAACCCGGGCAATGCCAACTGGCGGTGACCGCCGACGTCAGCGAGCGCCTGGGCAGCGATACCTTCTGCCATGTCGTCACCGACTCGCAAGAACCGCTGACCCTACGCATTCGCGGTGACCTGCGCAGCCAGTACGGCGAACGCCTGAGCCTGCTGCTGGATCCCCAGTATTGCCACCTTTTCGACGCCCAGGGCATTGCCGTGGCCAAACCGCTCCAGGCCGCTGCCTGATACAGGACCGATGATGAAACTCAATCGACAGAATCTGCACCAGCTCGCCGAACACATCCAGTTGCCGACCTACGATCCTGCGACCCGTGCACATGGCATCGTCCACATCGGTGTGGGCGGTTTTCATCGCGCACACCAGGCCTTCTATACCGATGCGTTGATGAACACAGGAGAGGCCGAACAGTGGGCGATCTGTGGCGCCGGACTGCGCAGCGAAGACCGCAAGGTCCGCGACGCCCTGGCCGAGCAGGACTTCTATTACACCCTGGTCGAGCTGGGCGATACCCCGGACACCGAAGTGCGCGTGATCGGCGCGATCACCGACATGCTCCTGGCCGAAGATGGCGCTCAGGCGTTGATCGATAAACTGGCCGAGCCTTCCGTGCGCATCGTCTCGCTGACCATTACCGAAGGCGGCTATTGCATCGATGACAGCAACGGCGAGTTCATGGCCCACCTGCCACAGATCCAGCACGACCTGGCTCATCCGCAGTCACCCGGCACGGTGTTCGGCTTTCTCTGCGCGGCGTTGAGGCAACGTCGCGATGCCGGTATCGAAGCATTCACCGTGATGTCTTGTGACAACCTTCCGCACAACGGCGCGGTCGCCCGCAAGGCCCTGCTGGCGTTCGCCGCGCTGCATGATCCAGCGCTGCATGACTGGATCGCCAGCCATGTGCAGTTCCCCAACGCCATGGTCGACCGCATCACACCGATGACCAGCAATGCCCACCGCGCACAGCTACACGAGCGCCATGGCGTCGACGACAGCTGGCCGGTGGTCTGCGAGCCGTTCGTACAGTGGGTGCTGGAAGACAAGTTCGGCGCAGGTCGGCCCGCGTGGGAAAAGGTCGGCGTGCAGTTCACCGACGATGTCACGCCCTATGAAGAAATGAAGATCAAACTGCTCAACGGCAGTCACCTGGCCCTGACCTACCTTGGGTTTCTGAAGGGCTACCGCTTCGTTCATGAAACCATGAACGATCCACTGTTCGTGCGCTACATCCGCGCCTACATGGACCTGGACGTCACCCCGCAACTGGCGTCCGTTCCCGGTATCGACCTCGAGGGCTACAAGGACACCCTGATCGAGCGCTTTTCCAACCAGGCCATCGCCGATCAACTGGAGCGCGTCTGCTCGGATGGTTCTTCGAAGTTTCCCAAGTTCACCGTACCGACCATCAACCGGCTGATCGCCGATGGGCAGAACACCGAGCGTGCGGCGCTGGTGGTGGCGGCCTGGGCGCTCTACCTGGGCGGCGTCGACGAAAACGGCACGCACTACAGCATTCCCGACCCGCGCGCTGCGTTCTGCCAGGCACTGGTTGCCGACCCGGCCTCGCTCACCGAGCAGCTGCTGGGCGTCGAGGAAATCTTCGGCACCCGGATCCCGCAGTCGGCGGAGTTCGTGGCAGCGTTCGAACGCAATCTGCACAGCCTGCGTACCCAGGGCGTGCAGGCCACCCTGGAACATATGCTGGACGGCAAGGAGTAAGCGGCCATGTTTCTCGGGATCGACTGCGGCACCCAAGGGACCAAGGCGTTGATCCTTGACGCGGACAGCGGCCAGGTCATGGGCCAGGGCTCGGCTTCCCATCACATGATCAGCGGCGAAAACGGCCGTCGCGAACAGGAAACGGGTGATTGGCTCACCGCTTTCGAGCAGGCCACTGCCCAGGCGCTGGCTCAGGCCGGCATCGATGGTCAGCAGATTCTGGGTATCGGCGTGTCCGGGCAGCAGCACGGGCTGGTGTTGCTCGACGCCGATGGTCAGGCGCTGCGGCCGGCGAAGCTGTGGTGCGACACCGAAAGCACGCCGCAGAACGAGCGCCTGCTGGCCGAGCTGGGCGGTGAGCAGGGCTCGCTCGAGCGCCTGGGGCTGGTGATCGCGCCGGGCTATACCGTGTCCAAGCTGCTCTGGACGCGGGAGCACCATCCGGAGATCTTCGAACGGATCGCCCATGTGCTGCTGCCCCACGATTACCTGAATTTCTGGCTCACCGGGCAGGCCCGCGCCGAATACGGGGATGCTTCGGGCACCGGTTATTTCAACGTGCGCGAACGCCAGTGGGATCTGGCCCTGCTGCAGCAGATCGATCCGAGCGGACGTTTGGAAGCCGCGTTACCGCGGTTGATCGAGGCGCACCAGCCGGTGGGTACGATTCGCCCGGGCATTGCTGCGCGCCTGGGCATCAATCCACTGGCAGTGGTCGCCAGTGGCGGGGGCGACAACATGATGGGCGCCATCGGCACGGACAACATTCACCCTGGGGTCATCACCATGAGCCTGGGGTCTTCAGGCACGGTGTACGCCTACAGTGACCGTCCCACCGTGCTGGAGGAACCGGCGGTGGCAAGCTTCTGCTCGTCGTCGGGAGGGTGGTTGCCGCTGATCTGCACCATGAACCTGACCAACGTCACCACGGCGGTGCGCGAGCTGCTGCAGCTGGACATCAGCGGATTCAACCAGGCGGTGGCACAGGCGCCGATCGGGGCGGAAGGCATCGTGATGCTGCCGTTTTTGAACGGTGAACGGGTGCCTGCCCTGCCCCACGCCACCGGATCCGTGCTGGGCTTGACCACCAACAACCTGAACGCTGCGAACCTGTGTCGCGCGGCCGTGGAAGGCACCACCTTCGGCCTGCGCTATGGCCTGGATCTACTGCGGGCCGGGGGCCTGCAGACTCATGCCATACGCTTGATCGGCGGCGGTTCGAAAAGCCCGGTGTGGCGCCAGTTGGTGGCGGACGTCATGGACGCGCCCGTCGTGTGTACCGAACAACCGGAAGCGGCAGCCCTGGGCGCAGCCATTCAGGCTGCCTGGTGCGTCGGTCAGGATCCTCAAGGGTTGGCTGCGTTATGCAAACGCTGCGTGCGGCTGGACGACACCAGCCACACCCAACCTATCCCTGCCAATGTCCTCGCCTACCACGGTGCCTATCAGCGTTACCGCCAGCACATTCCGGTCTAACCTGCCCCGCCGCTACACGGTCTTGCGTCACCCCTGTAGCAGCGGCGCGAGCCGCGTCTGAGACACCGCGGTGGGTCATGTTCACCACGCCGTCCCTGACGCGGCTTGCGCCGCTGCTACAGAGGGAGTGGTCTACTGGTCGGGCTGGATGATTTCGACCCAGTAACCGTCCGGGTCCTTGATGAAGGCAATGCTCTTCATCCGGCCATCGGTCAGACGCTTCTGAAAGTCCACGCCCAACGTTTCGAAGCGCTCACAGGCAGCGTGGATATCCGGCACCGACACACAGATGTGCCCGAAGCCACGGGGATCGCTGTTACCGTCGTGGTAGGCGAAATCCGCGTCGTTTTCGGTGCCGTGGTTATGGGTCAGTTCCAGAATGCCCGGCATGGATTTCATCCAGGTGGTACGCGCCTTGTCATCCACCGGGATGGTCGACTTGTCCACCAGCGCCAGGAAATACAGGCTGAACTGCGCTTCGGCGAAATCACGCTTTTCAACCAGACTGAAACCTAATACGCGAGTATAGAAGTCTAGCGACTTCTCGATGTTCTTGACCCGCAACATGGTGTGGTTGAAGACGAACTGGGATGTGGCGGCTTCAGGTTGCGCGGTAACACCGGGCACATTGTTCAAATGATCGAGGCTCATGAAGGCTCCCTTGAATGAATGGGCAGTAGCTGCAGTTGATGATACGGAACGGTGCGGATGATGCCAAACCAGATACGGCATCGAACGCGCGACACGGAGACGCGGGGGATTGAAACAGGAGGAAAGTGCGAAACGCGGGCAATAAGAAGCCCGCCGAAGCGGGCATTTGGGGCGCTGTTCCATCAGCGGATTTCATAGTGGAACAGTGGCTGTGAAAAGGATGTGAAAACATCGAAGAGCATCTGCTGTTTTTAGTGGCGCTGCCGAACGGTCACATCCAACTGTATAAACGCATGCATGTTCACGGCGTTATAACTTTGGCACCCGTAATTGCGCGAGCTCTATCCGGGAAATGTATACATCAAAAGCGACGCGGCTCGCGCCGCTGCTACAGAGACCGCGATCCCCCGTGACAGCGGCACAAGCCGCGTCAGCGGTACACGCAATCCCTTGTAGCAGCGGCGCAAGCCG
>NZ_DJUS01000172.1:0-122 GCF_002438365.1 Pseudomonas sp. UBA6276 | reverse complement strand
GCGCCGCTGCTACAGGGGGCTTTCCCGTTGTATCAGGCCGGGGCGGACGTGCGGATCAGGTGATCGAATGCCGACAGCGAAGCCTTGGCGCCTTCTCCGACCGCGATGACGATCTGCTTGTA
>NZ_DJUS01000046.1:0-13590 GCF_002438365.1 Pseudomonas sp. UBA6276 | reverse complement strand
CCCCCGCCCCCCCCCGCCGCCGCGCCTCGCGCCGCTGCTACCCCGGCCGCGTGCCCCTGTAGCGGCGGCGGGAGCCGCGTCAGGCCGCACCGGGTGTAAGCAGGGGGATCCTGGGTGCTACCGTTCGTCGGAATTGCGGCACCGATCATGGCCATTCGCTGCCCAAATCTGCGTACCGATTCCTATAACGGAGAAATACCATGGTCACTCGCACGATTACTCGCTTTGCCCTCGTCGGCCTGCTGTCTGCCACCAGTATGTATGCGTTGGCCGGTTCGGTGCCTCCAGGCAAGGAAATCAGCCCTTCGTCCCCAACCACCAGCACTGACACCCGCACGGGCAACCAGATGGGCAGTGGTCGTACCAACGACGCCAACAGCAGCAGCGGCACCACCACCTCCGGCACCCCGAATGGCTCGGGCACCTTCAGCAATGGCACCGGCAACAGCAGCGGTAGCGGTGCTGTAGGCAGTGGCACTGGCAACGGCGCCAGCTCAGGCAAGGGCGCAGGCAGCGGCGCGGGTGGCAGCAGCGGTAACTGATTCTGCGGCGGCTCGAGCGCCTCGTGTTCGAGCCTTCTGCGTTGCCGTGATCGAAGCGGGTGGCTGGGCCAAGATGCGTATCACCGCATCCGCTCAGGCCGCCCGTTTTCACATCCATCCCTTTTATCGTTTTTTTGGGTATTCTTCCGGTCTCGATGCCACGGTGCACCCGCCCTGCCCCATGGCCCCATCACCTCCGACCAGGAAGCCTCATGTCCCAGATCATCCTCGTACTCAATGGCCCCAACCTGAACATGCTGGGCTTGCGTGAGCCTGCCGTGTACGGCCACGAAACCCTGGCCGATGTAGAAGCCATGGCGGTGCAAAGCGGCCAGGAATTGGGGCTGAACATCGAATGTCGACAGACCAACCACGAAGGGCAAATGATCGACTGGATCCATCAGGCCCGCCAGCGCGTGGCCGGCATCGTCATCAACCCAGGTGCGTGGACCCATACCTCGATCGCCATTCACGATGCGTTGATCGCGTGCGAAGTACCGGTTCTGGAAGTGCATATCTCCAACGTCCACCGCCGTGAAGAGTTCCGTCACCACTCCTTCGTCTCGAAAGTGGCGGTCGGCGTCATTGCCGGTTTCGGCACCCACGGCTACAAACTGGCGCTCAGTCACTTCGCCAAATTGCTGAACGCCAAGCCCGCCATCTGATCCGGTTTTTTCAGCGCCTTCTGGATCTGTTTTACCTTGCTCGGAACGTCCATAGTCACCTGAACGAAATTTCATGTTCTGGAGGTGTGTTATGGACGGTGTGATCATGTTGACCATCATCACCGCTACGCTCGGCTCGTTCGGCTATGTGATGTACCTGATCCATAAGGAGAACGAGGAAAACAAATAGCCTGAGAACAAAAAGGCCGCTGCGTCTGCCGCAACGGCCTGGTCTGCACTGCTTGCCACCATGCTTACTTGATGAAGTTGTCCACCAGCATGTGCGCCACGTCATCGGCGCGCCCGCTGAGCATGGCCTTGGCTGAATACAGGGCCATGTTCGAGACTTGCGAAAGCTCGATCTTGGGCGGCATCACCAGTTCTTCCGGGTTGACCTTGACGTCCAGCAACGCCGGGCCGGGATGACTCAGAAAGCGCTGCACGGCCTGCTCCAGGCTCGCGCCGTCCGAGACCTGTTCGCCGTAGAAACCCATCACCTCGGCCAACTTGGCGAAATCGGGATTGTGCAGGTCGGTGAAGTTGTCCAGCAAGCCTTCGACCTTCTGTTCGATCTGGACGAAGTTCAGCGAACTGTTGTTGAACACCACCACCTTGATCGGCAATTTTTCCTGAACCGCTGTGAGCAAGTCGCCCAGCAGCATGGCCAGGCCGCCGTCGCCGGACAATGATATGACCTGGCGCTGCGGGTAGGCCTTCTGCAGACCCAGCGCCTGTGGCATGGCATTGGCCATGGTGCCATGGCGCAGGCTGGTGAGCGTGCGACGTTGGCCGTTGGTGTTGATATGGCGCAGCACCCAGACCATGGGCGAACCGCCGTCCGCGGTGAACAGCGCATCTTCGCTGGCATGCTTGTCCAGCAGGTGGGTCAGGTACTGCGGATGGATCAGATGCCCGTCGGTATGACGCTGATCGTGGGCCAGGGTCTTGAGGGTCTTCTGACGCACTTTCAGGCAGTCTTCAAGAAAGCTGTGCTCGGTGCGTTCGGCCAGCAAGGGCAGCAGCGCCTTCAGGGTGGGCAATACGTCACCGACCACGCCCAGATCGATGGGATGACGACGTCCCAGATGGGCGCCCTTGCGATCCACCTGAATGATCTTGGCATTCTGCGGATAGAACTGGCCCCAGGCGAAGTCGGCACCCAGCAACAGCAAGGTGTCGCACTCCATCATGGCGTGGTAGCCGGACTCGACCCCGAACACGCCCGTCATGCCCATGTTATAGGGATTGTCGTACTCGACGAAGTCCTTGGCACGCGAGGTGTGAGCGATGGGCGCTTTCAGGCGCTGGGCCAGTTCGATCAGTTCGTCGTGGGCGCCCTCGCAACCAAAGCCGGCATAGATGGCGACCTTCTTGCCCTTGCCCAGCATGTCGGCGATTTCGTTCAACTCATCCAGACTAGGTTGCAACACCGGACGCGGCTGATGGACGCTGAAAGGACGATCGTTCTTCACCTCTGCGGAGCTGATGTCCGACGGCAGGATGATCACCGCCACCCCACCTTCATTGAGCGCGGTCTGCGCAGCCAGCGTGGTCACCCGGCGTGCCTGCTCGGGGGTGTACACCTGCTCGCAGAACACCGTGCAACTGCCGTAGATGGCCTTGAAGTCAACTTCTTGGGGAAAATCCATGCCCAGTTCGCTGGTCACGATCTGGCTGGCGATCAGCACCATGGGCGCGTGGTTGCGCTGGGCTTCGAAGATGCCGTTGATGAAGTGCAAGCCGCCTGGTCCGCACGATCCGGCGCAGGCCGTCAGGCGACCGCTGATGAACGACTCGGCGCCAGCGGCAAATGCGGCGGCTTCTTCATGGCGGACGTGCACCCATTCGATCTCGCTGCGCCAAATCGCATCGGTCACGTGATTCAGCGTGTCGCCGACGATGCCGTAGCAGTTGCGCACACCTGCTTCCTGCAAGGTCTGGATCACGATGTCGGCTACTTTCTTGCTGGCCATGAAGGCCTCCTGGTCAGTGAGTCATGCAGCTTAGGCTGGAGCGGGCCTGGGGAGTTCAGCCCGACTGGCGCCTCGCCATGCCTTCGCGCGTCGAAACCGGGCGGCGTTGCCCAACGGTGCGGATCATGCTTTATTGGCGGCCTTTTTCACTGTTCAAGGCCCTCGCCATGTCTGCCCGCAAGTTGCTCAGCGCCGCCCTCCTCGTGCTTGTTTCCCCCCTGGCCATGGCCCATGCCCATCTAACTCATCCGGTGCCTGCCGCCGATGCTTCCGTCGCTGCGCCGGCGCAAGTGAGCCTGGGTTTTTCCGAAGCCATCGAAGTGGGCTTCAGCAAGGTCACGCTGACCGCTGCGGGCGGCGAGCCGGTCGCCTTGCAACCCTTGGCCAGCGCCGTCGACGATCGCAAGACCCTGGTGGTCAAGCCTGCCGCGCCATTGGCGGCTGGTCAGTACACGGTGCACTGGCAGGTGGTGTCGGTGGACACGCACAAAAGCGCCGGCGAGTACCGCTTCACCGTGAGTCCTTGAGCATGAGTGTGTTGATCGTTCTGCGCTTCCTTCATTTCACCAGCCTGATGCTGGTGTTCGGCGCCTGCATGTTCCGCCCGCTGCTGCTCGATCAGCCTGGCCAGAAGGGTCGGCTGCGCAACCTGATCGATCCCCTGGTGTGCCTGTTGGCAGCGCTCGCGCTGATCAGCGGTGTCGCCTGGCTGTTCGCCGTGGCCTTCGAGATGGGCGGTTCGCTGGACATGGCGCTGGTGCGCCGGGTCCTGGGTGAAACCTTTTTCGGCAAGGTCTGGACCCTGCACCTGTTCGCCTGTGTGGCGGTCCTGGTGTGCCTGCGAATTCCTCATCCAAAACTTCAGGTGGTGGCCCGCCCCCTGAGCGCGTTGGCTTTGGCAACGCTGGCGCCGGTCGGTCATGCCGCGATGTTCGAAGGCTCGGCGGGCACCTGGCTGGTGATCAACCAGTTGATCCACCTGCTGTGTGTCGGCGCGTGGCTGGGCGGCCTGATGCTGTTGATGTTCGTGCTGGCACGCCCCGGCGATCAGGATCTGCGCGTGGTGCTGGGTCGCTTCAGTGGCGTGGGGTGTGCGCTGGTGGCGGGGTTGCTGGTGACTGGGCTGATCAACACCCGGGCGTTGACCGGCTCCTTCCTGCCGGTGCCAGGTGCGTCCGGGTTCGCCACGGTTCTGGCAGTCAAGCTGGCGCTGGTGCTGGCCATGCTCGGCCTGGCTGTGTGGCACCGCCGGCAACTGGCTCGGGGTCCGCTGGAGGTGCAATCGTTCAAGCGCACGGTCACCCTTGAATGGGCCTGCGGACTGGGCGCGGTGGCGGCTGTCGCCCTGCTCGGCACTCTGGCGCCGACGCCGCTGGGGTGAGTCACCTGCGCCGTATTCAACCTGCGGCGCACAAAACCTGCGGCGCATAAAAAAAGGGCCGTGCTCCCCTGCAAGAGCACGACCCTCAAGATTCTTTCGGCTTCAAACGTGACAAGACACCACGTGGTCAAACGTGGGGACCGAATCAGTATGCGGGTGAATTGTTACAGTTTGGCGATGGACACTTCGGTTGATTTCACGAAGGCGATGACTTCGCTGCCGATCTGCAATTCCAGCTCGTGCACCGAGCGGGTGGTGATGACCGACGTCACGATACCGGCTGGCGTCTGCACGTCGATTTCCGAGACCACCGGGCCTTCGATGATTTCCTTCACGGTGCCTTTGAACTGGTTGCGTACGTTGATCGCTTTGATGGTCATGCAGTCATCCTCGTTAGACATTCGGTCGCACCGCAGTGCGTGAAGTAGAGATTGCACCTTCGGCCGAATATTTAAAAAGAATAAATAATGCTTTTTATATGTCTTTTGGAGATATGCAACGCTGATGACCTTGTGCGTTACAGGCGTCAGCCCGTGCCCTTATTCGGACTTGGCAAAGCGTAGCCCCTGACGAATCCCCATCACTTCGGCTTCCAGCTGCGGATAACCCACTGCCGAGCCGGCATAGCTGAAGCCGTAGGCCAAGCCAGGCTGCACCGCCGCAACCAGGGTCTGCGTGATGGCCAGGGTGCCGTTGCGGGTGACCTTGCAGGTGGTCTGCGCTGCGGGCAAGTTGCCCAGCGTCGTCGATTTCACCTTGGTGCACACGCTCTGATAGCCGGAGCGGGAAAAATTGATCTGGATCGCCTTGCGCATTTCCAGCAACACCGCTTCCAGGTTCACGGCATGGTCCTGGGCCAGGGCGCCACGGGTCATTTCCACAATCATCAAGGGGTCGCCATTGGCGTCCGTCTTGGTCGCGCGCTGGCGGCTGCCGCTGGGCTGGCCCTGGGCGTCGGACGCGTCAGGCAGGATCTGCACGTCCCAGTCGGCCGGCCAGACGATCACGCTGTCGTCGGCCCAGGCCGGTGCGCCGATCAGCCAGCACAACAGCAGGCAGTGGGCGTGTCGCAGATAAGGCATCGCAGTTTCCTCCACGGCAAAAGGGCCATCAGTCTCGCAGACCCGCGGGCGCAGCACTACGGTAATATCCGCAGCGATCGATGGCCATTCAGGGAGCAGGTGTCAATGACCCAACGGATCTTCAGCGGCGCCGGGCAAAGCAAGAACCTGCTGTACCTGGCTTCGGCCAACGAGCGCCTGCGCGACGGCACCCAGGCCAGCCTGCGGGTGGGGTTCGTGTTGCTGGAGCATTTTTCCCTGGCGGCCTTCACCGCCAGCCTCGACACCCTGGTCACGGCCAACCTGATCAGCTCGGGCGCCTATGCCATTCGTTCCTACGGGCTGGCGCCCGGGCAGGTCATCAGTGACCTGGGCATCCTGCTGCAGCCGGATGCGCCGTTGATGCCTGGCGTGCATGACGAACTGGACCTGTTGATCATCTGTGGGGGCTTCCGCACCCCGCTGCGCGCCTCCGTGTTGCTCAATCGCGTGCTCGGCGACTGTGCACGACGCGGCATCGCCCTGGGCGGTCTGTGGAACGGTGCCTGGCTCCTGGGTCAGGCGGGCCTGCTCGATGGCTATCGCTGCGCGGTGCACCCGGAGAACCGCGCCTCGCTGGCCGAACTCAGCCCGCAGATCACCGTCACTCCGGCCAGCCAGGTCATCGACCGTGACCGCTTCACTGCCGCCAGCCCCAATGGCGGCTTCAGCATGATGATGGCGCTGATCCGCGCCCAGCGCGGCGACACGCTGGCCGACGGCGTCGAGCATATCCTCGCCTTCGAAGGACTGCGCTTTCGCCGCAGCGGCGCGCAGGCGAATGGCAAGCTCAGCCAGCCGCTGCGCAACATCATCGACCTGATGGAGAGCAATCTGGAGGAACCGCTGTCGCTCGACCAGCTGGCCGAGTTCGTCGGCCGCTCGCGGCGCCAGATCGACCGATTGTTTCAGGACCAGCTCGGCACTTCCCCCCATCGCTACTACATGGAACTGCGGGTCACCGAAGCACGGCGACTGCTGCAGCATTCACAGCTGTCGATCATGGAGGTGGCGATCGCCTGTGGGTTCGTTTCGGTCAGCCATTTCAGCAAGTGCTACAGCGGCTATTTCGGCCACTCGCCATCGCGTGAAACCCGCTTGGCAGACTGATCGGCTGCGGGTGACGGGGAACCGTAGCGGCATCTGCCGGTCGACTTCAGTTCATGCCACACGCGAGCCTTCGACCCATGGAATACGCCCTTCCCGACTCCTTGCTCGCCCGCGTGCCGCTGCCCTGGCTGAGCACGCTGATTGCCGCGGTCCTGGCGGTATGTGTCGTTCTGCTGATCCGCTGGGTCGGCCTGATCATCCTGCGCCGCGTATCGAAGTCATTCGTCCTGGCCCGGCAGCTCATCCTGCGGGCCGAGCAGCCGACGTTGTGGCTGATGCCGCTGATGAGCCTGCAGGCGGTCTGGACGTCGGCGCCCGATGACCTGCTGATGATCAACACCGTGCGCCACCTCAACGGCATGCTGGTGACCGCCTGTCTGACCTGGCTGGGCCTGCGTTGCGTCAAGGCCGTGGCCACCACCATGACCATCAAGCACCCGCTGGACATCGAGGACAACCTGGCGGCGCGGCGGATCCAGACCCAGGTGCGGGTGCTGGTGCAGTGCCTGAACGTGCTGGTGCTGATCTTCGGCATTGCCCTGATCCTGATGACCTTCCCGGCCGTGCGGCAGATCGGCACCAGCCTGTTGGCGTCCGCAGGCCTGGCGGGACTGGCCGCCGGCTTTGCCGCCAAGCCGGTGCTGGGCAACCTGATCGCCGGCCTGCAGATCGCCATTTCCCAGCCGATCCGCATCGATGACGTGGTCATCGTCGAGGGCGAATGGGGGCGCATCGAGGAAATTACCGGCACCTATGTGGTGGTGAAAATCTGGGACGAACGGCGCATGGTGGTGCCGCTGCAATACTTCATCGAAAAGCCCTTCCAGAACTGGACGCGCAGCACGTCGAGCATCATCGGCTCGGTGTTTCTCTGGGTGGACTATTCGGTGCCCCTGGAAGCGCTGCGCGCCGAAACCCGGCGCCTGTGCGAGGAAATCCCGCACCTGTGGGACGGTCGCGTCGAGGTGTTGCAGGTCACCGACACCAGCGACAAGGCGATGCAGCTGCGTATTCTGTTGAGCTCGGTGGATTCGTCGCGCAATTGGGATGCGCGCTGCTATGTGCGCGAGCGCCTGATCACCTTCGTCAACAACCGCTACCCCGAATGCCTGCCGCAGCTGCGCGCCGAGATGTCGACGCGCACCCTGCACCCGGCCAACGAAGAAGGCCCGAGCGACGTGGTTCGCCAGCCGCCGGTCTGAGGTTCACCGGCGGCTTTTCAACGCTGGACATCAGCGGCGCGGAGCATCCTTCGCTGCCGCTTTTTCGTCCTGACGGTCGGACTCGAACAACCGTGCGAGCTCAGCGCGCGCTTCCTGGGCGGTCTGCATGACCTTGGCCTCATCGTCGTAGATCGCGTGCTGGGCCTGCAGCACCTGTTCATCGTGACGTTTGAAGCGGTTGATCCGCGCATCGGCCTGGGATTGGCTCAGCCCCAGCCCCACCAATGTGCGCCGTGTGATCTCCAGGCTTGAGTAATAGGTTTCGCGAACCGCCTGCGCGCCGTGGTCGACCAGCCGGTGCACATGCTGGCGGTTACGCGCGCGGGCGATGATCTTCACGTGCGGGTACAGGCGGTGGACCAGTTCGGCGGTCTTGATGTTGATTTCCGGATCGTCGGTGGCGATGACGAAATACTCGGCCTGCTCCACCTTGGCCGCGCGCAGGATCTCGGGCCTCAGCGGGTCGCCGTAGAACACCGGCAGGTGGCCAAAGCTGCGCGAGAACTCGATGGATTCCACCGAGGTGTCCAGGGCCACGAAACTGATCTTCTGTGCACGCAGGATACGCGCCACGATCTGCCCCATCCGACCCATGCCGGCGATCACCACGCGGGGCGCGTCGCTGTCGATCTCGCGGTATTCCTCGGGCACTTCCACTGGCTGCGTCTTGGTCCGCAGCAGCCGTGCGCACAGCAGCAACAGCAAGGGCGTGAGCGCCATGGACAGGGTGATGGTCAGCAGCAGCGTGTCGTACAGGCGCGCATCGAACAGCCCCTGCTCGCGGCCGATCTTGAACACCACGAAGGCAAATTCGCCACCGGCGGCCAGCACGATGCCCAGGCGCACCGCGCTGAACCGACCCAGACCACCGGCCAGACGCCCGATCAGCATCAGCAGCGGCAGCTTGATCCCGATCAGCAGGACTGTGAGGCCCAGCACCAATGCCGGGCTTTCGAGCAACAGGCCCAGGTTGGCGCCCATGCCGACACTGATGAAGAACAGGCCCAGCAGCAGCCCCTTGAAGGGTTCGATCTGTGATTCCAGTTCGTGCCGGTATTCCGAGTCGGCCAGCAGCAAGCCGGCGAGAAACGCTCCCAGGGCCATCGAAACACCGGCCAGCTCCATCAGCCAGGCGGTACCGATCACCACCAGCAAGGCCGTGGCGGTGGACACCTCCTGCAAACCGGTGCGGGCGACGATACGAAACACCGGGCGCAGCAGATAGCGTCCGCCGATCACCACCACGGCGATGCTGCCCAGTACCCGCAGGCTGTGATCCAGGGTACTGCCCTCGCCGGCATCGCCGCCTCCGCCAGCCAGCAATGGCACCATGGCGATCAGCGGGATCGCGGCAATGTCCTGGAACAGCAGAATGGCGAACGCCAGGCGGCCATGGGGGCTGTTCAGTTCCTTGCGTTCGGCCAGGCTCTGCAACCCGAAAGCCGTGGATGACAGCGCCAGCCCCAGGCCCAGGACCACGGCGCTGTTCAACGGTTGCCCGAAGGCCAGCAATGCCACGGCGCCAATGACCACCGCGGTCAACAGCACCTGGGCCAGACCGACGCCGAACACCGCCTTGCGCATGACCCACAGGCGTTTGGGCGACAGTTCCAGGCCAATGATGAACAGCAGCAGCACCACGCCCAGTTCGGAGATGTGGCTGACGCTTTGGGGATCGCCCACCCAGCCCAGCACCTGCGGGCCTATGACCACACCAGCGAACAGGTAGCCGAGCACCGCGCCCAGTTGCAGGCGCTTGGCCAGTGGCACGGCGATCACCGCAGCCAGCAGGAACACCACGGCAGCTTGTAGCATGTTGCCTTCTTCGGGCATGGGGAACTCCATTTCGTAGGGAGAAAGCGCGGACCGCGGGCGCATTCTACAGCGCGCGGCGCATTGACGATGCTGCGGCGACATGATTTGCTAGGCGCCATCGTTTGGGTGCCCTTCACAGGGTGAAACGGGAAACCGGTGCGTGCCTGCCTCCAGGAGGGATTGGCACAAGTCCGGTGCTGCCCCCGCAACGGTAAGCGAGAGAAGTGTCAGATCCACTGTGCCCCTGCGGGCATGGGAAGGCGATGCTTTCAAGGCGGACTTCATGCCGCCCCTCGCAAGCCCGGAGACCGGCCCAGACAATCGTTGATCGACAACCCTGCGGTGGGCGGGCGCTGTTGCGAGCATGGCGCGCCCGCGCCAGGCTTTCTTCGTGCGCGTGCCCGATCGATGGTGCCACATACCGTGGACCGCCGCCGTGGGGACCACATGAGGGAACCCCATGTCTACCACCGCCTCCGCCCCCGAACACGCCCTGCCGTCCGCCGGCACCCTGGCTCAGCGCATCGCCCTGGCGGTCAGCACCTTCCTGCTGGGCTGCTGCCTGGTGGGCTTCGCCGGCTTCTCGCACATCGAGGCGGTACACAACGCCGCTCACGATACCCGGCACAGCGCCGCCTTTCCGTGCCATTGAGGAGCGCCGAGATGATCAGGCACATCGCCCGTACCGCTGGTTTCAGCGGATTGTTGGCCGCCCTGCTGCTGACCTTGCTGCAGAGCCTGTGGGTCTCGCCGCTGATTCTTCAGGGCGAAACCTATGAAAGCGCCTCTGCCCAGCACGAGCATGACGAGGTTTCCGCTGCCGGGCACGAACACGCCGAGGCCTGGGAGCCGGAAGACGGCTGGCAGCGCGTGCTGTCGACCGCCGGAGGCAATCTGGTGGTAGCCGTGGGGTTCGCCCTGATGCTGGTGGCGTTGTATACGCTGCGCGCCCCTGGGCGCACTGCTCAGGGGCTGTTGTGGGGACTGGGCGGATTCGCGGTGTTCTGTCTGGCGCCGAACCTGGGGCTGCCGCCGGAACTGCCCGGCACCCAGGCAGCGGACCTGGTGCTGCGCCAGACCTGGTGGATCGGTACCGCGGCCTCCACTGCGGCAGGTCTGGCATTGCTGGTGTTCGGCCGTGGCACGTTGCTCAAAGCCCTGGGACTGGCCATCGTGTTGCTGCCGCACCTGATCGGCGCGCCGCAACCTGAGCATCATTCGAGCCTGGCACCGCAGGCTCTGGAGCAGCAGTTCATCATCGCTTCGCTGGTGACCAACGCCGTGTTCTGGCTGGCCTTGGGGCTTATCAGCGCCTGGTTGTTCCGCCGAGCCGGTCGCTTAAGCCGATGACAGCGCTGTGGGTCGGGTTCGGCTGTCGTGCGGGGTGCAGCGCGCAAGCGTTGCACGACCTGCTGGAGCAAACGCTGCTCGAACACGACCTGCCCTGGGCTGACGTGCGTGGCATCGCCAGCATTGATATGAAGGCGCACGAACCGGGGCTGGTGGCGCTGGCCGAACGTCTCGGCTTGCCGTTCGCCACCTATGGCGCCGCGACCCTGGCGCCTTATCAAGATCGCCTCAGCCATCATTCCGCGCGCTCGTTCGCCGCCACCGGCTGCCTGGGCGTGGCGGAAAGTGCCGCGCTGGCCATGGCCGAGGATGGCACCCGGTGCGCCTCGATACTGCGCGTCAGCCGACGGCATTCGGCGGTGGCAACCCTGGCCATCGCCTGCACGGAACGTCACCGCGGCTGCACGCAGCGCCCAACTTGAATATCATTCACCCCTCCGCCCGTCAGGAATACCCATGACCGTTTACTTCATCGGCGCCGGACCGGGTGATCCGGAGCTGATCACCGTCAAGGGTCAGCGTCTGATCCGCCAATGCCCGGTGATCATCTTCGCCGGTTCGCTGGTGCCCGAAGCCGTGCTCGAAGGGCACACTGCGCATCAGGTGCACAACAGCGCCGAGCTTCACCTCCAACAGATCATCGAAATCATCCAGCAGGCCCACGCCCGTGGCGAAGACGTGGCGCGGGTGCACAGTGGCGATCCCGGGCTGTACGGCGCCATCGGCGAGCAGATCCGGTGGCTGCGCGAGCATGGCATCGACTATCAGATCATTCCGGGCGTTACCGCGACCGCGGCCTGTGCGGCGTTGCTGGGGGTGGAACTGACACTGCCCGACGTTTCGCAAACGGTGATCCTGACTCGCTACGGCGACAAGTCGCCCATGCCGCCGGGCGAAAGCCTGGCCAGCCTGGCCCAGCATGGCGCCACACTGGCCATTCATCTGGGGGTGAAGAATCTGGAAAGGATCGTCGCAGAACTGTTGCCCAGCTATGGCGCTGGGTGCCCGGTCGCGGTGATCCACAAGGCCAGCTGGCCGGATCAGGATTTCGTGCTGGGCACCCTGGCTGATATCCAGGATAGGATCGCGACCAAGGACTTTCGTCGCAGCGCGCTCATACTCGTGGGCCATGTGCTGCAAACGGATAGCTTCGCCGACTCCGCGCTGTACCGCGCCGGCCATGCTCACCTGTACCGTTCGTGAATCACCACGCTGCGAGGTCGTTTCCATGAAAGTGATCGCTTGCCTGGTCTACCCCGGCGTGATGAGCCTGGATGTGACCGGCCCGATGCAGGTGTTCGCCTCGGCCAACGTCGAGCTGACGCGCCAGGGGCTGGCGCCCTTCTATGACCTGCAACTGCTGGGCGAAACCCCAGGACCCGTCGCGACCTCGGCCGGGCTCAAACTGCATGCCGATGCCAGCTGGCAGTCAGTGGACTGCTCCACCTTGGATACAGTATTGCTGCCCGGCGGCAGCAGCGATGCCGAGCAATGCGCCAATACCGCCCTGCTCGCCTGGCTGCGCGCGGCGGCGCCTCAGGTACGGCGTTTGGGCTCGGTGTGTTCGGGCGCGCTGATGCTCGCCAGCGCCGGGCTGCTGGACGGTTTGATCGCCACCACCCACTGGGATGATGTCGAGGCGTTGAAGACCTTCGCCAACGTACAGGTTCGGGGCGATCGGCTACACACCTTTGATCCGTCGGACAAGGATGGCCACAGCCACATCTTCACCTCGGCCGGCGTCACGGCCGGCATCGACCTGGCACTGGCCTTGATCGAAGCCGATCTGGGCCGACCACTGGCGCTGGCTGTGGCGCGCCGCCTGGTACTGTTCCTCAAGCGCTCGGGCGGACAGACGCAGTTTAGCCCGCACCTGGCGCGCTGCAACGGGCCGACGTCGAGGCTGACCGAACTGCTGGAGTGGATCGCGCACAACCTCAGCGCCGACCTGTCACTGGAAGCGCTGGCGCAGCAGGCCAACATGACGCCACGCACGCTGTATCGCGTGTTCTTCGCCGAATTGAACATCACCCCGGCGCGACACATCGAGCGGGTCCGACTGGAAGCGGCCAGGGCCATGATTCAGGGTGGACAGTTGTCGGTGCAGAGTGTGGCGCGGTTGTGCGGCTACGGGCATGCAGAGAATCTGCGCCGCAGCTTTCAGAAAGTGCTCGGGGTCAGTCCCCAGGGGTATGCGCAGCGCTTCGGCCAGTAAGGCCGGGCACCGACGCTGCACAGAGGCAGCGAGTCGATGCTGGCGCCACGCCGATCAGTAGTAGGCGTTTTCTTTCTGAGTGTGGTCGGTCACATCGCGTACGCCCTTGAGCTCGGGGATGCGTTCGAGCAAGGTGCGCTCGATACCGTCCTTCAGGGTCACGTCAGCCTGCCCGCAACCCTGGCAGCCGCCACCGAACTGCAGCACGGCGATGCC
>NZ_DJUS01000113.1:0-23372 GCF_002438365.1 Pseudomonas sp. UBA6276 | reverse complement strand
ATATTCTGTCAAGCGTTTATTTTGAAGTTTTTTGAGAATCTCGAACAACTTCAACCGCTTGCGCTTTCGATTGCTCGTCAGCGGGAGGCGCATATTACAAGATTTTGCAGGGGAGTCAACAGCCCTCGGGAAGTTTTTTACGACTGTGGATCAATTGACCATTTGGCGCCTCAAGGTCCTGGCGGGACCAGCTCGCACTCAGGTCGACTCGACTCCAACTGGCACAGGTGCTGCCGTTTTGGGTCGCCCATGGGCAGTTCACGGTACGAGGCCGGCCCCTTGCGCCAGGGATCCGGCGTATTCATTCCATTGTGCGGGTACTGGCCGCTCGGTGCACAGGCCACAAGACACAACGTTGCCACCCCGATCAATACTGTCACCTTCGCCATTCAGTCCTCCGTGATGGAAGCGCTCAATGATACGAAGACGGGCCAGACTGCCAAGGGTGGGGTTTCATACTCAACTGTAGGATGCCGCCTAAATGTCAGTCCCCTGCCCAATCCCACCGCGTGGCACCTGTCCTACGGATTACTCTTGAGGTACTCGAGCAGGTCAGCCATTTTCTGGTCATTGCCAAACCACCACAGGCGCATCTTGGTGCCGGGCACCACATCGCTGGGTGCCTCGACGAAGGCTGCGATCTTCTCGGGAGTCCAGACAATGCCCGAGTTCTTCATTTCGGCTGAATAGCTGTAGTCGTTCGTGCTTCCCGCGGGACGGCCGATCACTCCGTTGAGTTGCGGGCCGAAGGCGGCCTGGGCTCCTCGGCCAACCTTGTGGCAGCCACCACAGTTTTTTTCGAATGTCGCCTGACCGGCCACAGCGTCGCCTGCGGCGTGGGCGTACAACGGAGCCAGCAGTGCCAGAAGCATGCAGGTTGTTGATTTCATGATTCCTCGCGGCGTTTTCACAGACGCCCCATCATAGCGGCTGGCACGGGAAAGCGAGATGCCGGGATAATAGAGCATCTAGACAGAGACAATCAGTACCGATCAAAACGACAAAGGAGTCATTCATGGGCAGATCCCGCACACTCATGACCGTTGGATGCCTGGTGGCATTCGCGACGGCGTGGACGGGGACAAGCGTCCAGGCTGCCCCATCCGCAGTCGAAACCCTGGTCAAGGCTCGGGCCGAGTCCCTGATGAGTCAGTACAACATCGCCGGCATGGCGATCGCGGTGACCGATGGGCGTCAACAGATGTTCTTCAACTATGGACTGGCTTCACGAGAGGCACGGACACCTGTCACTGCAGACACATTGTTCGAGCTGGGCTCGATCAGCAAGACCTTCACTGCCGCCTTGGCCGCCTATGCGCAGGTCAATGGCAAGCTGTCATTGAGCGATCATCCTGGCCAATATCTGCCAGCGTTGCGCGGCACACCGCTGGATCAGGTGACGCTGGCTGATCTGGGCACTCACAGTGCTGGCGGATTCCCTTTGCAACTGCCGGATGACATCCAGAACGATGCGCAACTGATGACGTACTTTCGCGACTGGCGACCCAGCTATGCGCCGGGTACCCAGCGCAGCTATGCGAACCCCAGCATCGGCCTGCTCGGACTGATCGCTGCCAAAAGCATGAATGTTTCCTTCGCCCAGGCCGTGCACGACACACTGCTTCCTGGCCTAGGCCTTGCCCATACCTATCTGGATGTACCAGCCGCCCAATTGCCGCTGTATGCCCAGGGTTACGACAAGAATGATCAGCCCGTACGGCTAAATCCTGCGGTGCTGGCCGATGAAGCCTATGGATTCAAGTCCAGTGCACGAGACATGCTTCACTACCTGCAGGCACAGATGGGTACGGTGACGGTTCCGGCGAAACTTCGTGAAGCGCTGAAGGCCACGCAGCAGGGCTACTTCAGGGTAGGCGGCATGACGCAGGGACTGATCTGGGAACAATACGGCTATCCGGTCGCGCTCGACACCCTGGTGCAAGGCAACTCCAACGCAGTGGCTTTGACCACCCAGCCTACAAGTCCGCTGCAGCCGCTTGACGAGGTATGGATCAACAAGACGGGAGCCACCAACGGGTTTGGCGGGTATGTGGCGTTCGTACCGTCGAAGAGAATCGGAGTGGTCGTGCTGGCCAACAAGAATTACCCGAACGAAGCACGGGTCAGGTTCGCTCACGAGCTGGTGCAGGCGCTGGACAAGTAAGGTTCACACGCGTTCTCAAGCCAATGGGTCTGGAGTAGGATCCCACTCCTGACCCTATTGGAGTTTCGTCAATGCGCCGCACCTGCCTGTTTCTCGCTTTAACGCTGGGCCTGGCCAATGTGGCCTGGGCCGCCAAGCCGGCACCGAGCGCGCCGAAGACACAGACCGTCAAGACGCTTGATGGCAAATTCATGTTTACCCTGCCAGCTGGCTATACCGTCAACCCGCTGCCCCCTGCGGATCCGAAAAGCGATGCGGCGGGCGCCAAGGGGATGATGTACATGAATGACAGTGAGAAACGTGTAGTAGTGACCACCGAACTGCCCATTCCCAAGGGTGGGCATGCCGCCGACAACGACGATGAATTTCTGACCGGCGCCACCGCGGGCTTCATCGAGCAGCAGGCAAGCGCACTGCCTGATTTCAAGAAAACGGCCGAAAAGCGCATCACCTTGCGCAAGCTGGGTGTGGAGCAGATAGACAGCACTGCGACCATGGGTGGCGGTGCAACCATGACCACCACCTTTGTGGCCGGATCAGGCCAGACCATGTCGGTCGTCCAGGTGATTTCCCGTGCCAGCGATGCGAGTGGTCACGCCGCCATGGTCAAGCGGATCGTGGCAGGCAAGTAACCTGATCTGCCATCGCGGCAGACAAGTCCTGCCGCGATGTGAGAGAAAAACTGCGCCCAACAAAAACCCCGCCGAAGCGGGTTTTTTGTCTAGCCATTCCAACATCCTGTCAGCAGCTTCCTTGCAATGGCCGGTCGTCCCTGACCCTGAGTCGTATCCTTCGTCTCAGTTAGTGAGGCTAGAATACTGCTGTGGTGAAGATCGCAATAGAGGCGATTGTAGCCACCGCGTGTAAGCGATTGGCTATACCGTTTCCGTGCGACGCAGCCAGAGGGTGACTGTGGTGCCCTCGCCCGCTCGGCTTTCGATCCGTGCGATGCCATCGGCACTCAAGGCAAAGCCGTATACCTGCGACAAACCCAGCCCCGTGCCCTGCCCTGAGCCCTTGGTGGTATAGAAGGGTTCGAAAACCTGAGCCAGTACGTCTTCAGGGATGCCTGGTCCGTCGTCGGCAACGCTCAGGCAAAGGTAGTCACCATCGGTCAGCTGCGCGTCGCCGCGGACCGCTCGCAGACAGGTTGCAACTCGAATCTGTCCGGCACCGCGCAGGGCATCGCGGGCATTCACCAGCAGGTTGAGCAAGGCGGCGTCCAGTTGATGGGCGTCGCACATCACTGCCTGGGCGGGCGCCTGCAGATCCAGCAGCACCTGGGTAGTGGCGCCCAGCGCGCGGCCGAACAGATCGCTGTTGTGCTCGATCCGCTCGTCGAGCTTCACCGCGTGCACGCTGGGCTCTTCGCGACGGGCAAAAGCGAGCAGGTGGTGGATCAGTTGGGCGCCCTGCCGCACGGCCTGCAAACCGATCTCGGTGAGGCGCTCGACTTCCACGGGCTTGCGTGCCTTGATACGGGTCATTTGCAGGCTGGCACTGACCGCTTGCAGCAGATTGTTGAAGTCGTGGGCGATGCCGGCGGTGAGCTGACCCAACGAGGATATGCGTTGGGCATGTCGCAAGGTCGACAGGGTTTGCTGCTGCTCACCCAGCACATTGTCCAACTGACGGGACAGGGCAAGGGTTTGTTTCTCGCGCTCTTCATTGAGCAGGCGCAGCTCCAGTTGTGCTGCGGTCTGCCTTGCCAAGGCCTGCAGGGCATTGCACTGCGACACCTCCAGCGTGCGCGGCACGGTGTCGATGACGCAGACGGTGCCCAGTGCCGAGCCCTGGCGCGTGATGATCGGCGCGCCGGCATAGAAACGAATGTAGGGCGGGCCCAAGACGAGCGGGCTCTCCTTGAAGCGCGGGTCGAGATGGGTGTCCGGCACTATCATCACGGCATCGGGCGCCAGAATGGCATGGGCGCAGAACGCCAGGTCGCGGTGGGTCTGGGAAACGTCGAGCCCTACACAGGCCTTGAACCACTGACGCTCGCGGTCCACCAGCGACACCAGGCCAATGGGCGTTGCGCACAGCTGCGTTGCCAATTGGACGATATCGTCGAAACCAGGCTCCGGAGGACTGTCCAGCACACTCAGATGCTCGAGCGCAGCCAGACGTTCGGACTCGTCGATAGGCGATGGGGCCGGGCTGTGAGTCATGCAATGGGCCAAGTCGAGGAAATGATCGGAATAATGCGCGCCACAGGCCATTGGGGCAAGTGCGTGCAAGCCTATTGCGCGTAAACGAAAAAGGGCGACCCTTTCGGATCGCCCTTCTGCACCGCCCAGCAGAGCGGATTTGTTTGGTAGGCGCGATTGGACTCGAACCAACGACCCCCACCATGTCAAGGTGGTGCTCTAACCAACTGAGCTACGTGCCTGCTGTGGCGCGCAATTCTACGGATTGACGCGCCGCTGTCAACGGCAATTTGCCGCCAATGGTAAAAAAATCACCCACTTGCAATCGGTGCGCAGTGTTCGATCCTCAATGCAGGCAGCACTGCTTGAATTTCTTGCCACTGCCGCACGGGCAGGGATCGTTGCGCCCGGCTTTAGTTTCGGCGATGACCGGGGTGTTGCTCGGACGACGCTCGAACCAATACTGGTGCAGACGGATCGCGGCCATCTGGATCATTTCCATGGCTTCTTCGGCATCCAGCTCTTCGCCCGAACCGTCGCGTTTGAGCAGGTCGACGCCCTGTGTGTGCAAGGTGATCAGCGCGAGCAGGTCTTGTTCCTGGTCGGGCATATCAAGCCAGCTGCCGCCCACCACGACACCGCGCTCGTAGCCGTAGCACCAGTCCTCGACGCTGACGACTTCCTCATCGTCGAACAGATTGAAGATCGGCGCGAAGTTTTCGAAGTCTTCCTCCAACAGCATGGCCAGTTGGTTCATGTGCTGGATGAGCAGATCGAAGAATTTCTGGAACTGCTTGTCGTCCTTGAAGACCGGCAGTTGGTCGGGACCACCCCACAGCGCTGCGTACCAGTCGTCGAAGGCGATCGCCTGTGGACCTGAAACGATGGCCGCAAAGAAACCGTCGAGCTCGGAAATGCTGCCGACCGATGTTTCGCTGGCGTATTGCCCCAGCACCTCTTCCACGTAATCCAGTTGTTCGTCGGTCAGCGCGTCGTTGCTGATGTTGTAGGCCATGGTCTGCTCGATCGGGTCATCAAAAGAATGCTCGCATTGTAGCCGCCAGCGTCGACGATGTCCCCGGATCTGCCGCGGCCTAGTCGCCCAAGTGAGCGAGATAGGCTTGCAGGGCGCCCTGCTGGCCGCTGCCGAGCAGGGTCCAAAGCAGGATCCTGCACTTGCGTGGGCAGAGAAAGCTGCCCATGACTGCACCCTTGGCTTGCAGATCGATTTCGCCGCCGACAAAGCCGTAGCTGCCACTGGCGGTGGGACCCTGGCCGGTGCGGGTAGCGACTATCACCGGCAGGTGCTGGGCAATGGCCTGCAAGCAGGTGGCCCAGCGCTGCGAAACATGACCAGCGCCAAAGCCGGCAATGACCAGGCCTTGATACCCGACGTCGACGACCCTGTCGAGCAAGAGGGTGTCTGCATCCAACGCTGCTTCCAGAAGCAACACGCTGTGATCGGTTCGAGTGGGATACGGCACACAGTGGCGAGCCGGGGGTGGAGCGGCGTAATGCACCTGGTTTTCGACCATCAGTCCAACCGGGCCGAAGGGCGACGAGGCGAAGGCATCCATTGCCAAGGCGGCGACCTTGCGTACTCGCGATGCGGCGTGCACTTGATCGTTGATCACCACCAGCACGCCACGACCACGACTGCGTTCAGCCAGCGCCACTTGCCCTGCGGCGAGGAGGTTGGCCGGGCCGTCGGCACCGCAGTGGGATGCCGCGCGCATGGCGCCGGTCAGGACCAGGGGTTCATCCAGATCCCAGAGCAGGTCGAGAAAGAATGCGGCCTCCTCCAAGGTGTCGGTACCCTGGCTGATGACCACGCCCACCGAACCGGCGGCGATGCAGCCGCGTGCCCAATCCAGGGCATCGAGCAACGCCTGGAAGCTCAGGGAGGCGCTGGGCAACAGGTTCAGCGTGTGCACCTGAATCTCGGCCAGAGACGTGAGTTGCGGCAGCAGATCCACCATGCCCTGCCCGCTCAGGCTGGGCTGAACACCTGCACCAGTGGGCTGGGCCTGCATGCTGATAGTGCCGCCCAGGGCACCTACGGACAGTTTGGGTAGAGCCATGGGCGGTTCTCCGTTAAAGGTTGGGACTGCCGATGATCAGGCCGATCAGTGGCAGGATGAGCAAGGTGCTGATGGCCATGGACAGCACGTTACCGATGTAGCCATGCATATAGGACGGTAACCGCTGACTGATGGCGACGGCCAGTGGCGGCGCCAGCAATGCGCCCAGTGCGGCACTGAGGATGATCACCGGCAGGCTGCCACCATGGACCAGAATCGCGGCGGGGGCTACCGAGACCACGGGTATGTAGGTCGGGTACCAGCCGCGGGCTATCCATTGATGACGCCAGATGAGCACGCCCAGTGCCGAGGCGAGGGTTTGCGCCGCCAACAACTGCAACAGCCAGCCGGAACCGTAGAACGGGCTGGCCGGATTGAGCATCAGGGCCAGCAGCGCGCCCAGCACCAACCCCAGGCTGGCCCACTCGTTGCCGAAGAACGGCGCCTCGGAGAAGTCGGCAAGGATGCGCCGCAAGGTCCAGCGCACCCCGTAGTCCGGGGTCGCGGCCACCACCGGTGGCGCTGTCGAGGGCGTCGCATCGGGCTTCACCAGGGCCGGGAAGCGTTTGCACAGCAGAAAGCCGATGACGCTGCCCACTGCCATGCCCGTGACATTGCCGATCACCACCGGCAAGGCCAGCGGGGTGCACACGTACTTGACGATCAACAGGCAGGCTGGCGTGATCAGCACGGCGCCCATGACAGCTCCAGTGAGCGCCACACGCCAGCCACGGCCGAACAGCAGTACGGTGGCCGCCGGCATGGAAACGAAGGCGACGAAGGTTGGCTGCCAGGTATCGGCCGACAGCGTCCAGCCCCAGAGCAGGTTGCCCAGGCCCAGACCCAGCAGCGAACTGGTCACCACCCATGGCCACAGGCCGGTGCCGTAGCAGATTGCGAAACCCTGCCAGCGTTTGCCGGTGCGATTGGCCCACCAGCCCAGCCCGGCGCCGGCGAGCAAGCCGATGGAGGCGAACTCGTGTTTGTAGAACGCCACTTCGCTGATATCGCCGACTATCCAGCGCCACCAGGCCGCCGGATGGTGGAGGTTAGCCATCATGTCGCCATAGCCGGGCCACAGCGCATCGACAGCCAGCAGCTTGCCGCTGATCACGGTCAGCGTGATCGCCAGAGACAGCACCAGCAAACCTGTCAGAGTCCCGCTGGATGCGCGCGTTGGTGTGTCGTGCAGAGAGGTATCCATGGACAGTCCTCCTCAGCGCGGCAATGCAGCATGGCGGTCATAGCCCAGCATAGAGCCGTATAGGTCGACCCGGCGGTCGCGTGGAAGATCATTGAGGCTGTTCCAGATCGGTGCGCTGCGTGCCGAGACCAGGTCGATGTCGGCAAAGAGGATAGTTTCCTCTTCGGCGCCGGCCACTTCGCTGAGCGGCCAACCGTTGGTGCCGGCTATCAACGAGCAGCCGAGGAAGCGATCGCCGCGGTCGGTGCCGATGCGGTTGGCGGCGGCGATGAAGGTGTTGTTGACGTGGGCGGCGGTGATGGTCAGGTAAGACGCCATGCATTTGCCGGTTTCATCGAACAGCGGCGGTGGCGTCCAGACCCAGTTGTTCAGGCTGCAGATGATGTCGGCTCCTTGCAGGCTGAGCAGACGTGGTACTTCCGGGAACCAGACGTCCCAGCAGATCATCAGGCCGATGCGCCCGATGGGCGTCTCGAACACCGGAAAGCCGAGGTCACCGGGACTGAACCAGAGCTTTTCCAGGTTCCACAGATGCGCCTTGCGGTACTTGCCGATGAAACCATCGGGGCCGACCAACACGGCGCAGTCGTAGAGCTTGTGACCGTCACGCTCTGCCAGGCCGGCGGCAAGGTAGACCGAGTGTTCGCGCGCAAACTCGATCCAGGCCTGAGCACTGGGTCCTTCAGGCACTGTCTCGGCCAACGCGAACGCTTCTTCGCGGTTGCGGAAGGCGTAGCCGGTGTTGGCCAATTCGGGCAGCACGATCAACTGGGCACCTTCGGCCACGGCGCGCTGGGCCAGATGCAGGCTATGGGAGAGGTTGAACGTGCGGTGGTCGACACCGCATTGCGGATCGAACTGAACGACAGCGACCCGCACGGGGCTGATAGCGGAAGCAGAGGACATGGAGGCACCTTTTTGTTGTTTTTGGATTGCCTCCGCATAGAAACGCATTCGTCTGGGTTAAAAAACAGGACGATTCCCAAGCTGGTGTAGGAGTAATCCTGCCAACCGTACAAAGTCGTTCAATACGCCTACGGACTCGATCGGGTTCAGGACTCAGTGCCATACCGAGGGTAATGGGACAGATCGAATCCGCCGTTGAACGCTACACCTTGGTTGGCGCAGAGGTTGATCACCGCATCGACGGCCCCGCGCATGGCCGGCTCGGTCCAGCCGGCGTCGACCGAAAAGGACTCACCCGCCAGGTACAGCCCAGATCGAGCACTGTAGTCGCGGTTGTAGCTCATCAGGCCGACTGCATCCTGGTAGGCCCCGGCGCGGTAGAGCTTGGCGCAGCCCAGGGCATTGCGGTCCGTGACCCAGCGCTGCACGCACGCGTTGGCGGTGTCGATGAACGGAGAAATACGTGAACCGACATTACTGCAGCGCAGCAGGATGCGGTCCAGCTCGCGAATGCACTTGTCGACCAGCTCGGCATCGCTGAAAGCCGCCAGCTTGGTCGCATCGTCCTCCCAGGTGTAGCTGAGCAGGATGCAGTCGTAGGCATAGTTGTCGTTGTAGCGGTAAGCATAGACGTCGTGTACGAAACTGTCGGTGACGAGGATCTGCGGGATGTCACGATGGGCCGACAGAAAGGTTTTCTTCAGCGGGGCGTAGACTTTACAGCTGGTTTCCCAATGCGCGGTCTTGTAGGCATTGATGGTGGCCTGGGGGAGCATGGCCGAGGTGAAGCCTTCCACCTGGATTCGTGTTTCGAGGATCCAGGAGGGCACCGTGACGATGACCGAATCGAACTGCTCCGTCATTTGCCGGCTGGCCAGTGCGTCGCTCTGATGCCAGCGGTAGCCCACTTCGATGCTGCCATCGGCCAGTCGGGTGAGGCGGTTCACGGGGCTGTCGGTGATCAGCCCGGCAGGCTGCTGGCGCAATCGCTCGTAAGGCGAGCGAGCGCCTTCTTCCAGAGGCATGAACATCAGGCACTCATCCAGCGCGGCCAGACCCAGGTAGCGCGGTGTAGCGAACGTCACGCCCTTGGAGTCGGTCACGGCTTGCTCGCCTTGGAAAGGAGCTGGTAGCGGGTTGCCTTGGCCATCGACGCGGCCATGCACCAGTTGCAGGTGACTGCTGAAGCCGAAGATCGCAGTGCGCAGCGGGTACAGGCTGCAGACGTCGTAGAAGGCGCCCCAACTGCCGTCGCCTATGCCGATGGCGTAGAAAATCGAAGACTCGTCGGCCGACATGCCCAGCCCGCCGAAGTCTCCGGGGTTGCCGGGATCCCAGGCGGTGATGGCGGCAGAACGGACCAGCTCGCGGAATGGCACATGCTGGTAGCGCGTGACGATGGCAGACCACAGGGTCGGCCATGCTTGGCTGCCGAACACGGCGGCAACCTGCGTTGCCATCCGCTCGGCGAACAGTTTCCATTTTTGGTAGACAGCCTGCAACGCGGCGGTGGGCGGTGGCGTGTTGCCCTCTGGATTGTTCCAGACCAGCAACCGGGGTTCGCCCTCCCCTGCCAGTTGGCCTTCGCGCAGATAAACACCGGTGGAGCGCACGAAGGGCGTGCCGGGATTCGGGAAGTCCGAGGTTTTGAGGTCGTACAGCCCAGCGTAGTACGCCATCAATGAGCGGCCTTGCGCGGGCGCCTCGCCACTGCGATTGAAAAAGGGCATGCGCATCGCGCCCATTTCGAAAGGCGTGGAGGACGCTGTGGATTGCGGACCGTCCGGGTGCACGGTCAGATGACGTCCGCCGAGACGGCGCGACTGCTCGATCAAGGTGATGCGTTCGAAGCCGCAGCGCAGCAACTCACGGGCTGCCACCAGGCCTGCGACGCCCGCGCCGATGATGCAGATGCGGTGTTGTGCGTTACCGCCGTGAGCAATGCCGTCGGTTTGCTCGAGCAGACGACGGTAGTCGAAACACAGATCCGGAGGGTTGGGAAAACGAGCGGCCCAAGGCAGGCTGGCGGCGGTTTGCAAGGTGGCCGCGATGTCGGCGGGATGGTTGTGGGATGAGCCAATGGTCATAAACGACAGTCCTTGTCGGTCAGCTTGAGGAGGCGTCAGTGTGCGAAGCCGTGGTGCGTCCAGGCAGAGGGATTGGGGGGCTGCGGTGTAGGAAGGATTTGGGGCGTATGTGGGAAGCAGGTGCGGTGGTTCAGGGAGATTGCGGTGTGGCCGAACGCGGCTCGCGCCGCTGCTACAGGGGGCCGGGTGTGTCGCCGCGTCGGGTGTTAGACGGGACGGGGGTTTGTAACGACGTTCTGGAGGGGCTGGCCTTGGTGCAGGCGGTTGATGTTGGCGGCGATGAAGGCGTAGCGGCGTTCGAAGAGGCCCTGGGTCCAGCCGGAGGCGTGGGGCGTGCAGTAGGCATTGGACAGGTCTTCGAAGCGGTGGTGAGCGGGTGCGACCGGGTCGGTGTCGCCGCTGGGGTAGCGGTACCAGACATCCAGGTAGGCCTTGGCGATGAGGTGGTCGCGCAGCGCGTGGTACAACGCATCCTCATCGACCACGGCGGCGCGGGCGATGTTGATCAGCACGGCATCAGGGCGCATCGCAGCGAATTGGGCGACCGCGAAGGAACCACGGGTACGCTCGTCCAACGGGCAGGTCAGAATGACGAAATCGGCACGGGGCAGCACCTGGTCAAGTTCGGCGGGTGTGTACGCTTCATCCATGGGGCCGTCCACTCGTCCACCCTCGGCGCGTGCGGAAATGGCGATGACGTGCAGGCCGAATGCCTGGGCTCGGCTGGCAACGGCGTGGCCGATGCGGCCGAAGCCGACGATGACCACGGTCTTGCCGAACAGCTCGCCGCGAGGTTGGCGTTTCAGGTAGGCGTGCGTCCATTGCTCGGTACTGAAGCGAGCTCGCAGGGCCGCCAGTTCGACCTGATGTTCGAGCATGCAGGCCAAGGCGTATTCGGCCATGGGAATTTCATGCTCGAACACATTGCAGACGGTTGCGCCAACGGGCAGCGCGGTGAAATCGATGCCATCCAGCCCGGCACCGGGCACGTGCAGCAAACGAAAGGCCGGAGCCGGGCTACGCCGCTGGAAACGCATCGAGACCACTACGTCGGCACCTTCGATCTGATCGTCCCAGGCGTCCGATTCGTGGGCCTCGCGGGGCAGCGCGACGAACTGCGTCGGGAAATCCAGGGCTGCGGAGAGCGCCTCGCGATGTGTTGCGGCCTCCCCCACCATCACGATTTTCATGTGTTGTCCTTTTTATTGAAACGCCGCCTGCGACGGCGGCGCGATCATCGGTAGTCGATGGACAGTAGAAGATCGTCCTGCCGATGGCAACCGGGTGGCTGCCTACGCCAGCGCTGACACCACTTGAAACCAATTCGCGAGGGAACAGCGTCGGGCCCGTTCAGGTCCAGTGCAGAGACCCGCTTGGAGTTTGCATGCATGGCAACACCTACCACCGCGCCCCGTCGCCGGCGCTGGCTTCCCTTTCTGCTGCTGGCGCTGGCGATCGGTGTCGGCCTGCCCTACGGTTGTTCGCAACTGGCCTACAAAGAGCGGCAGTTATTGTTCAACATCGAGCCAGGCACGGCCAGCTGGTACGCAGGCTTGCCTTCGGGCGTCACCGAATTGCAGATTCCAGTGGAGAAGGCCCTGAGCAGTACCCAGTACTTGCATGCCTGGTGGTGGCCGGCGCCGCGCGCCGATGCACCGGCGGTGCTATACCTGCACGGTACACGCTGGAACCTGACCGCACAGGTGCGCCGCATCAGCCAGCTGCGCGAGCTGGGTTTCTCGGTGCTGGCCATCGATTACCGCGGATTCGGCGAAAGCCCCGGCGATCTGCCATCCGAGCGCACCGTGTACCAGGACGCCCAGGCTGCCTGGCAGCGCCTGGTGCAGTTGCAGCCCAAAGCCGAGCGACGCTTCATCTATGGTCATTCGCTGGGCGGCGCGATCGCGGTGGATCTGGCAGAGCATCTGGCCGAGGGCAGTGAGCCGAAAGCAGCCGGACTGATCGTGGAGTCGACCTTCACCGACCTGGCTGCTGCAGCAGCGGCGGTGGCCAACACTTCGCTGCCGGTGCGCTGGATCATGTCGGAGAAATTCGATTCCATCGACAAGATCGGTGATATCAAGATTCCGGTGCTGATCGTTCATGGCCTGGACGACCGTTATGTGCCGCCGCGTTTCAGCCAGGAACTGTTCGATGCCGCGGCCGAACCCAAGCGGTTGCTGCTGGTGCCCGGCGGTACGCATAACAACAGCATGACCCTGGGCAGCCAGGCGTATGCCAAGGCGCTGCGCGAGGTATTCGGCCTGTAGCCGATGTCTGGCGGGCGGTGACGCAACTTATTCAGTGCCTTGAAGGTCTGTGCTGTGGCAGCCGTGCACCCGGCACGCGCGCCACCGCATTCGCAGGAATCTCCATGGAAAAGCACGAACCCCGCCTTGATGCCCCTGAAGAAGACGGCAAGACGCCTGGCCTGTCGGCCGACGAAAAAGAAGAGGTCCATGAGAACCAGCCGCCCCGCGCGGCGGTGTTGCATGAAACCATCCGCATACAGGGCGACCATGAACTGGAGCGTACCGTAGCCGCCCTGTTCTGGTCGGCCCTGGCCGCCGGCCTGACCATGGGCCTGTCGCTGATGGCCATGGGACTGTTCAACTCCCGTCTGCCCGCAGGCGAGGCCAGCAAGGTCATCTCCAGCCTGGGTTACTCGGCCGGCTTTCTTGCAGTGATTCTTGCACGCCAGCAACTGTTCACCGAGAACACCCTGACCGCCGTATTGCCGGTCATGAGCAAGCCGAGCCCAGGCAATTTCGGACGGCTGTTCAAACTCTGGGGCGTGGTACTGGGCGGTAACCTGATGGGGACCTTGCTGGTGTCCTACGTCATGCTGCATTTGCCGATCTTCGATACCAAGACCGACGAGGCCTTTCTCGAAATTGGGCGCAAGGTCATGGAAAACGACCTGTCGCAGATGTTTTCCAAGGGCATCATCTCCGGTTGGATGATCGCCACCATGGTCTGGATGATCCCGTCGCAGGAAAGCGCGAAGATGTGGATCATCATCCTCGTCACTTACCTGATGGCCCTGGGCGATTTCACCCACATCGTGGTGGGCTCGGCAGAGGTGTCCTACCTGGTGTGGGCTGGCGAGCTGGACTGGAAGGCCTTCTGGCTCGATTTCGCGGCACCGACCCTGGCAGGCAACATCATCGGCGGCAGCTTCATCTTCGCCCTGATCGCCCATGCGCAGATCAGAAGCGAAAGCGGTCTGCCACCCAAGGATGGCGGCAAGGGCAAGTCACGCAAGGAACCCAACGCCGACGTCTGATGCCTTGACCAGTCAAGGTGTGACTGCGGAAGCCGGGGAATCGACTTGCTCCCACCAGTGCTCGCCGAGTCGAGGCTGACGCAGATCGATGCGCTCTCCCATGCGCGGCGTGCTCAACGGCACGCCCTTGGCCTGGGCCAGCGCGCTGATGCGGTCGAAGGGTTCGTGCCAGTCATGGATCGAAAGGTCGAAGGTGCCGTTGTGCACCGGCAGCAGGGTCTTGCCGCGTACATCCAGGTGCGCCTGCAGCGTTTCTTCGGGCTGCATGTGCACGTTCGGCCAGGCGACATTGTAGGCGCCGGTTTCCATCAGGGTCAGGTCGAACGGGCCGAAACGCTCGCCGATCTGTTTGAAACCTGGGAAATAACCGGTATCGCCGCTGAAGAACAGACGAAAGTCCTTGTCGATGATCACCCACGACGCCCACAGCGTGCTGTTGCTGTCGAACAGGCTACGGCCCGAGAAATGCTGCGCGGGCGTCGCCACCAGACGCAAGCCGCCGACCTGGGTTTCTTGCCACCAGTCCAGTTGACGAACCTTGCTGGCCGGTACGCCCCACTCGAGCAATCGGTCACCTACGCCCAAGGTGGTCAGGAAATACTCGCTCTTGCCGGCCAGCGCCTTGATCGCGTGTTCGTCCAGATGGTCGTAGTGGTCGTGGGACAGGATGACCGCCTTGATCGGCGGCAGGTCGGCAATGCTGATCGGTGGTTGGTGAAAGCGTAGAGGACCGGCCCACTGTACCGGGGAGGCTCGTTCTGAAAACACCGGATCGGTCAGCAGAAACTCCCCACCCATCTTCAGCAGCACGGTGGAGTGCCCCAACCGCCAGAGGCTGTAGTCCGGCGCCGCCAGCAGTTGGTCGCGCCACAGTTGCTCCACCGGCAGCGGCGCCTGCGGGCGGGTGCCGGGTGGCTTGCTCAGCAGCAGGTACTTGATGCCGATGCGCAGTTTCTTCATGAAGCCGTCCTTGGGCAGGACCACCTGATTGCGATACTGGCCGTCCTCGCGCAACGAGGCGGGCAATTCTTCGGCATTGGGCGAAAACGACGTCATAAGTGCAAGCACTCCGAAAAGCAGTGGAATTTTCATGCAGCCCTCGGGTTGAAAGGTGCGTGCTACAGCATACGCTTTCGGCCTGACGTGCGAAGTGAGAGTTCCGGCCCGATCGGTGGGGCGGATTCCGGTGACCGGCGCCTGGTCGTTCGAGGGGAACCATGGCCCGAAGTCACACGTCCAGATGGGACCCGGAAATATCTGTTCGCAGGGACCGCTGCCCATGAATGCTGTTGATGCCGCCAATGCCTCACGCTACTCACGCCACACACGGGTTCTGGTGCTGGCGTTCGTTCTGCCCATCCTTGCCTGTGTGCTGATCATCGGCGGTGCCGTACTCGGTATTCCCACTGCGTCGGAGCCTGCCAATGGCTTATCGGCCCAGACAACTGCAACCCAGTCTGCCAGCGTGGAGCGAGACCTGGGCGAAAACAGTGGCCGGCCCGTGATCTCGCTCGACGATGCCGGCGCCGGCTTGCCCGTGCAGGCCTCGCCACCGGGTGGCGAACCCTGGTGGTCCATGTCGCTGCCGACGCTTGCTGCGCTGCTGCTGGCCGTGCTGATCTTTTCCGGTGCACTGTTGCGCAAGACCTTGCGCAGCTTGCGTGACATCGATCAGGACCATGCTCGGTTGCAGCACGAAAACGAGGCCCTGCGGTGCAGCGATGAGCGACTGCGCGCGTTGGCCGACGCCTCTTCGGACTGGATATGGGAAACCGACGCGTTTTTGCGTGTCAGCTACCTTTCCTCGAGCTTCACCACCGCAACCGGTTTGGCGCGGGATGTGTGGCTGGGCCAGCCGGTCGAGCTGCTATTGCAGTGCGAAACCCTTCCGGCTGGCCAGTGGCTGCAGCAACTGGGTGACGGCTCGTCAGGTGTCGGGCATCTGCGCTGCAGCTATCGCGACAGCATCGGCCAGACCCGCCACTGCCGCATCGTCGCCTGCCCTATCGTGCATGATGGGCAGATTGCAGGCTACCGCGGCACGGTGCTCGACATCACCGATCAGGTCGGCGCCCAGGCTCAGCTCGCTCATCGCTCGACCCACGATGCGGTGACGGGGCTGGGAGACGAGCATGCCCTGACGCGGTTTCTCGATCAGACCCTGGCCGATCGTCTTCGTCCTGTGCCCTTGACCCTGTTGCTGCTGGACCTGACCGGTTTCGAGCAGCTGGGCGAAACCTTGGGGCAACCTGCGCTCGACTGCATCCTGCGTACGGTCGCCGGTCGTCTTCGCGACAGCACACGTAGCAATGATCTGGTGACCCGTCTGCGGGATGGGCAATTCATGATCGTGCTCGCCAGCATCGACGTGATGATCGAGATCGAGCGTTTCTGCCAGCGCCTGATCGATAATATACAAAGGCCCATCGTGCACGGCGTGAAGCAATTGCAGGTGGGGGTGAACATCGGCGTGGTCCATGATCATCCCAGCCGGGGAGACGCCCGCGAGTGGATCGGTTGCGCTCAGCTCGCCTTAGGCGAAGCACAGGCGCAAGGCCCCGGCTACTGGCAGCATTTCGCGCCTGCGCTGGACCGCCAGCAGCACCTTCGGCAGTTGGAAACCGATCTGCGCTCCGCCCTTCAGCATGACCAATTGCTGCTGCACTTCCAGCCACGGTACAGCGCCGACGGTGATCGGGTGATTGCCGTCGAGGCACTGCTGCGCTGGCAGCACCCGGTCGAAGGAATGCTCACCTGCGACGCGTTTCTGCCTCTGGCCGAGCGCAGCGACCTGATCGTGCCCATCGAGCGCTGGCTGCTACGCGAAGCGTGCGCGGCGGCGCGGCACTGGCCGCAGTCGATTGCGGTGTCGGTGAGCCTGGCGCCAGCGTATTTCAGCCGCAGCGACGTCGCCCGCGATGTGCGCGATGCGTTGACCGACAGCCGCCTGCCGGCCAATCGCTTGCAGTTGCAAGTTGCCGAGCAGGTCATGCTGGGTTGTGCCGACGGCGCGATGGGAGCCCTTACGGCCTTGAAGGAATCGGGGGTGGGTTTGATACTCGACGAATTCGGCAGCGGTTATTGTTCGTTGGGGTATTTGCGCATTTACCCATTCGATGCCGTGAAGATCGACCCACGCTTCGTCGCCGGTCTAGTGAGCAATCCACAGGATCGCGGGCTGGTGCGAGGCATCATCGACCTGGGTCGAGCCATGGGCGCAAGGGTAATCGGTGCAGGCGTCGGCACTGACCAACAGCTGCGGGCCTTGCAGGACGACCGCTGTGCGGAAGTCCAAGGCCTTTACCTCGGTGAGGCCATGGAGACGGCAGCATTGACACCGCTGCTTCAGCAACAGACCGACTTGCGCAGGTCACGACAAGGGCATCAAGCAGGTTTGCACGCCCGCTGATCGACAGGCTGTCCAACATTTTTTTACAGGCCCCGAACGCCTCGTTAGAATCGGGGCATCCCCGGACACGACCGTCAATGGTCCCGGCCTGCGCAACCACAGTGGACACCTCATGGGCACGACTGCAGCAGCCGACATAGCCACCATCGCGCGCATCGACGCGGTCCCTTCCATATTGCAGGTCATCTGCGAAACCACAGGCTTGCGCTTCGCCGCCGTTGCCCGTGTGACCGAAAATGCCTGGACCACCTGCGCGGTGCTCGACAATATCGGGTTGGGCCTGGAAGTCGGCGACGGGCTGGACGTGACCACGACCTTGTGTCAAGAGATCCGCACCAGCCATCAGACCGTGATCATCGACAAGGTCAGCGAAGACGAGGTGTATTGCAACCACCCCACGCCGCGCCTCTATCGTTTCGAAAGCTACATTGCCACGCCCGTCTTCCGGGCCGACGGCAGCTTCTTCGGCACGATCTGTGCGCTCGATCCGCGGCCCACCCGCCTCAGGGGCACCAGTATCGAGGCGATGATGGCGTCGTTCGCGCGCTTGCTGTCGCTGCAGATGGAGAACGAGGAGCGGCACCAGCGCACGGCCACTGCGCTGCTGGAGGAGCGGGAAATGGCCGACCTGCGCGACCAGTTCATCGCGGTGCTGGGCCATGACCTGCGTAATCCTTTGTTCGCGATCAACGCTGGCGCCGAGCTGTTGCAGCGACGGGTCGCCGATGAGCGCAGCGTGGGCATCGTCAAGCATATCCAGACCAGTGCACGCCGCGCCTCGCAACTGATCGAGGACGTTCTGGACTTCGCTCGCGGACGATTGGGCGCCGGTATCGTGGTCGACCTGCAACCCGATGCCGACCTCACGCGCAGCCTGGAACATGTGGTCTCGGAGCTGCAGCGCATCCACCCCGAGCGGGTCATCTCGATGGATGTCGACGATTTGCAGGGCGTGCTGTGCGACAAGGAGCGCATTGGCCAGTTGCTCTCGAACCTGGTGTCCAACGCCATCATTCACGGTGCGCCGGACAGCGATGTGCGCGTCAGCGGTCGTCTGTCCAATCAGGAGTTCACGCTGGCGGTGCATAACCAGGGGCCGGCGATCGCCGAAAACGTGCGAGCGCAACTGTTCAAGCCATTCGCTCGGCCCAGCGTGCGCAGTCCGCGCGGCGGCCTTGGGCTGGGCTTGTACATCGCCTACCAGATTGCATTGGCCCACGACGGCCGACTCGAAGTCAGCTCCAGCGATGAAGGCGGTACCGAATTCGTCTTCCACCTGCCCGTGGTCACCGCCGCCTGAGCCCGTTGCCGTTCGAGCGCCTGCGCGGATGAAAGTGCACGGCCCGACGGGCGACGGTGGTAGCATCGCCCTACTTCCACACCCTGCCTGGCAACCACATGGCGAGACCTGACCCCGGGATCCCCCCTCAGCACGGCGAGCGAAGCGCGCGACAGCTGCGCCTGCTCAAAGGCGGCAGCGAGCCCGACCCCCGCTTCACTCTGGCCAACGAACGCACCTTTCTGGCCTGGATCCGTACGGCATTGGCGCTGATGGCCGGTGGCATCGCCGTCGAGGCGTTCACCGCGGACGTCTTCGCGCCGGAGTTTCGCAAGACGCTGGCGGTCATCCTGCTGCTGTTGGGCATGCTGCTCAGTGCCAGCGCGAGCCTGCGCTGGCTGAACGTGGAGCGGGCCATGCGGCACAAGCAACCGCTGCCCATCCCGCTGCTGGTGCCGCTGCTGTCGATTGGCGGTGCCCTGGTCACGGCCGCCTTGATTGCCTTTGTGGTATTGCGATGAGCCTGCCTCAGGCAGGCCATCAGGATGAAGGCCTGCAGCCCGAACGCACCTTGCTGGCCTGGGGACGCACGCTGCTGGCAATGCTGGTGGCGAGCCTGTTCTTTCTGCGCTGGATGCCCCACCACGGCCGTTTTGCCGGGGCCCTGATTGCCCTGACGCTGATGGCGGCGCTGGCGATCTGGATGAGCCAGCGCCGCCGTTACCGCTGCCGTGTCGAAGGGATCAGTCGTGCATGCTTTCCGGCCGACGTGACCGGGGTGCTCGGCCTGGGCAGCATGGTCACACTGATCGGCGCTGCGGCCATCTGGATCACCTTGATGACCTGAGTCATGATGACCTGAGCCGTTCAGAGCTGCCCGCTGCGGTCGTCCTTGAACAGCGCCCAGGCCAGCCCGGCGATCCACAACAGCGAGGCAAAGTAATTGACCCGCTGGAATAGCCCGAAACCACGACCCACGTCCATGGCAGCTGCCATCCACGGCAGGCAGCCCAGAGCGAACAGGCTGCACACCAGGGACAGCCAGACAAGCCCCTTGCGGCCTTCGCGGCGTGCCACGAAAATCCACAATGCACTGGCCAGCAACAAGCTCGCGGACATGATCACGCTGGCGATGGTGTGCAGGTTCTGCTGCATCGACGGGTATTCCAGCGAACAGCCGTTATCACAGGAAAAGTAGCCGGCAGCCAGGCTGGCAAGACCGTGCACAATGACCAGCGAAGCGCTCAGACGCGCCAGCCGCAGATGGGCATGACGCATGTACAGGCCAATGCCGAACGCGATCAACAACACACCCAGCGGGAAGTGAGCGAGCCAGGGCCAGAGCGCGTGGGTGGGCGCATCGATGGCGCCCAGCAAGCCCATGGCCTGATTGACATGGCTGTACCCCGGATACAGGCTGCCGGCCACGATAAGCGCGATGGCCAGCCAAAGGGGCGTGATCAGGCCGGCCAGATAGAGTGGATTGCGAATCGGCTGCTGCACAGCGCATCTCCGTCATAAAAAAGAGGCCCGGACCTTACTACAGCGTCAGTGTCGTCACGAAGCAATTTTTCCCGCGATTGGGCAAACCCGACACTTTGGTAACAGCAGGACACATTTGCGTGGAATTCATCGAATTACTGCCCCAGGCAAGACCGCTGCTGGACAAGTTCTACAAGCTGCAACGAAGTCGCATGCGCAGTGTGGGCAATGCGCGCTGGTGGGTGGCACGCGACAGTGAGATCATCGCGGGGGCGAACTTCATGCCGATATCCGGCGGTCATTGGCTGACCGGGCTTCACGTGGCAATCGAGCATCGCAACAAGGGCTACGGCCGAGGTCTGCTCAATGGGGCTCAAGCCTCGCTGGGTGGACCGGTATGGTTGTTCTGCGCACCTGAGCTGCACGATTACTATCGACGAGCTGGCTTTGAGAAGGCTGTCACGCTGCCATCCGAGTTGGCCCAACGCCTGGAACGCTACAGGGCCAGCAAGGACTTGCTGGCCCTGGTGAGGGCCGAGGCGGCCATCGCCTGACAGCGTCGACTCAGGGTTGCGGGCGAGGAACCACTGTGGACGGTATGGCAGCTTCCGGGCGCAAGTCCTTTTCACCACTGGGCTGGGTGGCCGTCTGGTCCACCGCCGGAGCCTGTTCGTCCGGGTCCTTGGCGCCCTTGTCCTTGCCCTCGGCCGACATGTGTTCGATCACCGCATTCATCTCGGCGCCCAGCAACAGCACGGCCGAAGAGATATAGAAATACAGGAGCAACACAATGATCGCGCCGATGCTGCCGTACATGGCGTTGTAGTCAGCGAAGGTCTTCACGTAATAGGCAAAGCCCAGCGAGGCGACGATCCAGACCACCACCGCGAGCATCGAGCCTGGCGTGATGAAACGGAATTCCTGCTTCACGTCAGGCATCACATAGTAGATCACTGCCACGGCGATCATCAGCAGGATAACGATCAGCGGCCAGCGCAGGATAGTCCACAGGGTGACGATGAAGTCTTCCATGCCGATCTGCCCGGCCAGCCACTGCATGACCTGCGGACCGGTGACCATCAGGGCCGCCACGCACAACAGCATGCCGGCCAAGCCGATGGTGTAGAAAATCGAGAGCGGAATGCGCTTCCAGGCCGGACGCTCCTCGACCACATCGTAGGCGGCGTTCATGGCGCTCATGGTCAGGCGCACACCTGCCGAGGCGGTCCACAGCGCAACCACGATACCGATGGAAAGCAAGCCGCCCTTGGACTGCTGCAACTGGTCGATGACCGGATTGACCTGTTCCAGCGCCTGGGGCGGCAGGACCAGATCGGCTTGCAGGCGCATCCAGGTGAAGAAATCGGGTAAATGCAGGAAACCGATCAGGGCGATCAGGAACAGCAGAAAGGGGAACAGGGAAAACAGCATCTGGTAAGCCAGCGCCGAAGCATAGGTCGGCATTTCGTCGTCGACGAATTCCTTGACTGTGCGAACCATGACCTTCATGAAAGGCAGGTTATGCATGTGGGGAAATAACATAGCGTCTCCTTGCGCCACTCAACCTTCGAATACGCCGCCTGGGTGGGTGCAGAACATGATTGGATCAGGCAACTGCAGCAAGGCGTGTTGCGGCCCGGCAGCTCAGAGCCGGCTTTCTACCGCAAAGCCGCAGGAAAAACGACAGTCAGAGTATGTACGTCCGTGTCTGCCCAATAGCACAACGGCCATCGATAGATGACCGTTGGTAAACCTCATTCAAGCAGAGAACACTCTACTTCAGGGTTTTTTCACAGTGTCTTTGACGGCGTTTTTCACGTCGCCTTCGACTTGCTGTGCTTCGCCTTTCTTCTCTTGAACTGCGCCTTTGACCTGCAGTTCTTCGTTACCGGTGACCTTGCCGACGCCTTGCTTGATGTTACCAACGGCTTCGTTGGCCACGCCTTTGATCTTGTCTGAAGTGCCGCTCATGATAAGTCTCCTGGTCATTTAGGAATGTCTTGTCTCGACACAAGAATTGACCGACGTCGGGTCGCCAGAGTTTCAAATTATTTTGCGCGGCAAAAGACGCCGCGGTCATCTGGCAGACACCGGCGGTTGGTCGGAGCTTTATGTTCCAGCGATTTGCCCGCAGAATGCCGGTCGGATTCGGTCAGTGCCGAAGCGTCATACCAGTAGGAATTTTCATGAAACTCGACAAACCCCAAGCCATCGCCCGTCGCAACAAGGAACTGGGTGGCGCGGTGCTCGGCGTCAACAACTGCCATTTCGCCTTGCTGGACCCAAAGCGCAACATCTGGTGGTTCGACATTCCGGTGGCCCGCCTGCAGATCGGCCAGTACGAATGGATTCACCTGCTGCTGCACACCCCTGCCAGCGATCAGCTGCTGCACGTGAAAGTGACGACCGCCTTCCTGCGCGAGCACATCGAAGGTCTGGTGGTGCGCAACGCCGGCAAGCGCAAGTCGACCGTCAGCCTGGAGCTGAGCGCCGACAAGGATTCGTTTCTCAAGGACGTACGCCCCGCTGGCAGCGGCGTCGGCTTCGCGCCGTTCCTGCAGCCCTGACAGCGGGCTGCGCAACGGGCATCAGACCAGTTCGATGCGGTCGGCGTGGATGACGATCTGGCCGTCCTTGTACAGGGCGCCGATGGCTTTCTTGAAGTTGCCCTTGCTGACGCCGAACAGGTCGCTGATCAGTTGCGGATCGCTCTTGTCGCTGACCGGCAGCGTGCCCTGGTTGGCGCGCAGCTTGTCGAGGATCTGGGCGTTCAGGCTGCTGGCCAGCTGGGCACCGACCGGCTGCAGGCTCAGGGCGATCTTGCCGTCGCTGCGCAGTTCCTTGATGTAGCCCTTCTCCTGCTTGCCCGAGCGCAGGAACTTGAACACTTCGTTCTTGTGGATCAAGCCCCAGTGGGCGTTGTTGATGATGGCCTTGAAACCCATGTCGGTTTCTTCGACCACCAGCAGATCGACTTCCTGACCCACCTGATAGGCCGGCGGCACTTTGTCCAGATAGCGGTCCAGGCGCGCGGTGGCGGTGATGCGGCGGGTGCGCTTGTCCAGGTACACGTGCACGACGCAGTACTCGCCGGCTTTCATCTGGCGTTTTTCTTCGGAAAACGGCAGGAGCAGGTCCTTGGGCAGGCCCCAGTCGAGGAAGACCCCGATGCTGTTGATTTCAACGACCTTGAGACTGGCGAACTCGCCGACCTGCACCTTGGGCTTTTCGGTGGTGGCCAGCAGCTTGTCTTCGCTGTCCAGGTACACGAAGACGTTCAGCCAGTCTTCGTCTTCGCTGGGAATATCCTTGGGGATGTAGCGGTTG
>NZ_DJUS01000103.1:0-13846 GCF_002438365.1 Pseudomonas sp. UBA6276 | reverse complement strand
TGCCGACCATGGGTGGCCAGACTGCCCTGAACTGTGCCCTGGACCTGGAGCGCGAAGGCGTGCTGGCCAAGTTCGGCGTGGAAATGATCGGCGCCAACGCCGACACCATCGACAAGGCCGAAGACCGCTCGCGCTTCGACAAGGCCATGAAGTCCATCGGCCTGGCCTGCCCACGCTCGGGCATCGCCCACAGCATGGAAGAAGCCAACGCAGTCCTCGAGAAGCTCGGTTTCCCGTGCATCATTCGTCCTTCGTTCACCATGGGCGGCACTGGCGGCGGCATCGCCTACAACCGTGAAGAATTCGAAGAAATCTGCGCCCGCGGTCTGGACCTGTCGCCGACCAAGGAACTGCTGATCGACGAATCGCTGATCGGCTGGAAAGAGTACGAGATGGAAGTGGTCCGCGACAAAAAGGACAACTGCATCATCGTCTGCTCGATCGAGAACTTCGACCCGATGGGCGTGCACACCGGTGACTCGATCACCGTCGCACCGGCGCAGACCCTGACCGACAAGGAATATCAGATCCTGCGCAACGCCTCCCTGGCGGTCCTGCGCGAGATCGGCGTGGAAACCGGCGGTTCGAACGTGCAGTTCGGTATCTGCCCGAACACCGGNNACCCGCGCGTGTCGCGTTCCTCGGCGCTGGCCTCCAAGGCCACCGGCTTCCCGATCGCCAAGGTTGCGGCCAAGCTCGCCGTCGGCTACACCCTCGACGAACTGCAGAACGACATCACCGGCGGCAAGACCCCGGCGTCCTTCGAGCCGTCGATCGACTACGTCGTCACCAAGCTGCCGCGCTTCGCTTTCGAGAAATTCCCCAAGGCCGACGCCCGCCTGACTACCCAGATGAAATCCGTGGGTGAAGTCATGGCCATCGGCCGGACCTTCCAGGAATCCCTGCAGAAAGCCTTGCGCGGCCTGGAAGTGGGCGTCTGCGGCCTGGACCCGAAAGTCGACCTGAGCAGCCCTGAAGCCAGCGGCATCCTCAAGCGCGAACTGACTGTGCCGGGCGCCGAGCGCATCTGGTACGTCGCCGACGCCATGCGCGCCGGCATGAGCGTAGATGCCATCTTCGACCTGACCATGATCGACCGCTGGTTCCTGGTGCAGATGGAAGACCTGATCAAGGAAGAAGAGAAGGTCAAGACCCTGGGTCTGGCCGATATCGACAAGGCCTTGATGTTCCGCCTCAAGCGCAAGGGCTTCTCCGACCAGCGCCTGGCCAAGCTGCTGGGTATCACCGACAAGAACCTGCGTCGCCACCGCCACAAGCTGGAAATCTTCCCGGTCTACAAGCGCGTCGACACCTGCGCCGCCGAGTTCGCCACCGACACCGCCTACCTGTACTCCACGTACGAGGAAGAGTGCGAAGCCAACCCGTCGGACCGTGACAAGATCATGATCCTGGGCGGTGGTCCGAACCGTATCGGCCAGGGCATCGAGTTCGACTACTGCTGCGTTCACGCGGCCCTGGCCCTGCGCGAAGATGGTTTCGAAACCATCATGGTGAACTGTAACCCGGAAACGGTCTCTACCGACTACGACACCTCCGACCGTCTGTACTTCGAGCCGCTGACTCTCGAAGACGTGCTGGAAGTGGTGCGCGTCGAGAAGCCCAAGGGTGTCATCGTCCAGTACGGTGGCCAGACCCCGCTGAAACTGGCCCGCGCGCTGGAAGAAGCCGGCGTGCCGATCATCGGCACCAGCCCGGATGCCATCGACCGCGCCGAAGACCGCGAGCGCTTCCAGCAGATGGTCCAGCGCCTGAACCTGCTGCAGCCGCCGAACGCCACCGTGCGCAGCGAAGAAGAAGCCATTCGTGCTGCCGGCACCATCGGTTATCCGCTGGTCGTGCGTCCTTCCTACGTGCTGGGCGGCCGTGCCATGGAAATCGTCTACGAACTGGACGAGCTCAAGCGCTACCTGCGTGAAGCCGTGCAGGTGTCCAACGACAGCCCGGTGCTGCTCGACCACTTCCTCAACTGCGCCATCGAGATGGACGTGGACGCGGTGTGCGACGGGACCGACGTAGTCATCGGTGCGATCATGCAGCACATCGAGCAGGCCGGCGTTCACTCCGGTGACTCGGCGTGCTCGCTGCCACCGTACTCGCTGCCGGCTCACGTGCAGGACGAAGTGCGCGAGCAGGTCAAGAAGATGGCCCTGGAGCTGGGTGTCATCGGTCTGATGAACGTGCAGCTGGCCTTGCAGGGCGACAAGATCTATGTGATCGAAGTCAACCCGCGTGCCTCGCGTACCGTGCCGTTCGTGTCCAAGTGCATCGGCACCTCGCTGGCGATGATCGCGGCGCGCGTCATGGCCGGCAAGACGCTGAAGGAAATCGGCTTCACTCAGGAAATCATTCCCAACTTCTACAGCGTCAAGGAAGCGGTGTTCCCGTTCGCCAAGTTCCCAGGCGTCGACCCGATCCTCGGTCCGGAAATGAAATCCACCGGTGAAGTGATGGGCGTCGGCGACACCTTCGGAGAAGCCTTCGCCAAGGCCCAGATGGGCGCCAGCGAAGTATTGCCAACCGGCGGCACCGCGTTCATCAGTGTTCGCGACGACGACAAGCCGCTGGTGGCAGGCGTCGCTCGCGACCTGATCGCGCTGGGCTTCGAAGTGGTCGCCACCGCAGGCACCGCGCGCGTCATCGAAGAGGCCGGGCTGAAAGTACGTCGCGTGAACAAGGTGACCGAAGGCCGTCCGCATGTGGTCGACATGATCAAGAACGACGAAGTCACCTTGATCATCAACACCACCGAAGGTCGTCAATCGATCGCCGATTCTTACTCGATCCGTCGCAACGCCTTGCAGCACAAGATCTACTGCACCACGACCATTGCCGCTGGCGAAGCGATCTGTGAAGCGCTGAAGTTCGGTCCGGAAAAGACCGTGCGCCGTTTGCAGGATCTCCACGCAGGACTCAACGCATGATCAAGTATCCAATGACCGTCCAGGGCCATCGTGCCCTGGAGCAAGAACACGAGTTTCTCAGCAAGACCGAGCGTCCGCGCTTGAGCCAGGCCATCGGTGAGGCGCGCGAATTGGGCGACCTCAAGGAGAACGCCGAATACCATGCCGCCCGCGAGGAGCAGGGCATGGTCGAGGCACGCATCCGCGACATCGAAGGCCGTTTGCAGAATGCTGTGGTGATCGATGTCACCACGATTCCGAAAACCGGCAAGGTGATCTTCGGCACGACCGTGGAAATCGCCAATGTCGAGACCGACGAGCGCGTGAAGTACAAGATCGTGGGAGAAGACGAGGCCGACATCAAGGGCGGCAAGCTGTCCCATGGCTCGCCCATCGCACGTGCCCTGATCGCCAAGGAAGAGGGCGATGTGGTCACCGTGAAGACGCCTGGTGGCGTGATCGAGTACGAGATTGTCGAAGTCGCGCACATTTGATCGGCCGCGGTCCCGGCAGGTGAGCGCCGTCATCTGGCAACTGACCCAGACGCTTTGGGTCGGTGGCCTGTGGATGCTGCATTTCGGTGTGCTGCCAGCGCTGGTCAAGGTTGGCCTCGCTCCGCTGCTGGTGGAAGATATCGGTAGCCAGACTGGCTCCATGCTGATGGGGTTCGCCGGTTTCTGCGCGGTGCTGCAACTGCTGTTGCTGGCACGATTGCAGGGTGCGGCGTGCCTTGTGCGCGACGCGCGCGGGCAGCTGTTGTGGGCGGTATTGGTGGCGTGCGCGGCGTATTTCGCCGTGGCCTGGATGCTGGCCGATGCAGTGCGCTGGCAGTTGTTGTGCTATCTGGTGGCGGGCGTTACCGGCTTGGTGCTCGTGGTGCAGCCGGTGCCCTCGAGGGCGCGCAGGGCGCGACCTTGAGGATCGGCATGAGCATCAGCGGAATCGATGCACGTTCGACAGCTGCTTGTTCACTTGCGGGTTCTTGCGGTAAACCAGTGCCATCTTGCCGATGACCTGGACCAGATCGGCACGGCCGACCTTGCACAGTTCGGCAACGGCATGCAGGCGTTGTTCGCGGTCGAGGATGTTGAGTTTGATCTTGATCAGCTCGTGATCGCTCAAGGCGCGTTCGAATTCTGCTAAAACACCTTCAGTCAAACCGTTGTCGGCAACCATCAAAACCGGCTTGAGATGGTGACCAATCGATTTGTACTGTTTCTTCTGCTCCTGAGTGAGCGGCATAATCTGACCCTTCATCTGATCTTGTAAAAAGCGGCGGCCAGTTTACCCGAGCGCCCTCGGCTCCGCCCAGTTAATCACGACCCGTTATTCGAGGTGCCCCGTGGCCCGTTCCAAGACAAGCCTCAATTGGCTGAAAGAACACTTCAACGATCCCTACGTCAAAATGGCGCAGAAAGACGGGTATCGTTCGCGTGCAAGCTACAAGCTGCTGGAAATACAGGAACGCGACCGCCTGATCCGTCCCGGCATGAGCGTCATCGACCTGGGCGCAGCGCCCGGAGGCTGGTCCCAGGTGACCAGTCGTCTGATTGGTGGCCAGGGTCGCCTTATTGCGTCCGACATCCTGGAAATGGACAGCATCCCCGATGTCACCTTCATTCAGGGCGATTTCACCGAAGACGCGGTGTTGGCGCAGATCCTGGCAGCCGTCGGCAATTCGGAAGTCGACCTTGTGATTTCCGATATGGCCCCCAATATGAGTGGACTGGCCGCAGTCGACATGCCCCGTGCGATGTTTCTCTGCGAGCTGGCGCTCGACCTGGCCAGCCGGGTCCTGCGTCCGGGCGGTGATTTCCTGATCAAGGTCTTCCAGGGCGAAGGCTTCGACGTGTATCACAAGACCGTTCGGCAGATGTTCGAGAAGGTACAGATGCGCAAACCTTCCTCGTCCCGTGACCGCTCCCGCGAGCAGTACCTGCTGGCCCGCGGTTTCAAGGGTGTGGAAAAGCCGGACCAAGAGGTCTGAGGCTGTCGATAGCTTTTATTAAATGGCGCGGCATGCTGAGCATAAACGAAGATTACGCAGTCAAAGTTTCACAAAAGGTTACAGACGCCGCCTGCGTAGCCGCAGGCAATGTAGTAAGTTTGGCCGGTGAACATCATGCGAAGCACGCCTGCGCGGGTTGCGGGTAGCAGGCTTCAGAGGGTAGCGAATTGAACGATATGGCAAAGAATCTGATCCTGTGGTTGATCATCGCCGCCGTCCTGGTGACGGTCATGAACAACTTCTCCAGCCCCAACGAGCCGCAGACCCTCAACTATTCCGACTTCATCCAGCAGGTGAAGGACGGCAAGGTCGAACGCGTTGCGGTCGATGGCTATGTCATCACTGGCAAGCGCACCGACGGCGATGCCTTCAAGACCATCCGCCCGGCCATTCAGGACAACGGCCTGATCGGCGATCTGGTGGACAACAAGGTCGTGGTCGAAGGCAAGCAGCCTGAACAGCAAAGCATCTGGACCCAGCTCCTGGTGGCCAGCTTCCCGATCCTGGTGATCATCGCGGTGTTCATGTTCTTCATGCGCCAGATGCAGGGCGGGGCAGGCGGCAAGGGCGGCCCGATGAGTTTCGGCAAGAGCAAGGCGCGCTTGCTGTCCGAAGATCAGGTCAAGACCACCCTGGCTGACGTCGCCGGTTGCGACGAAGCCAAGGAAGAAGTGGGCGAGCTGGTCGAGTTCCTGCGCGATCCGGGCAAGTTCCAGCGCCTGGGTGGCCGTATTCCCCGCGGCGTGCTGATGGTCGGCCCGCCCGGTACCGGTAAGACGTTGCTGGCCAAGGCCATCGCCGGTGAAGCCAAGGTTCCGTTCTTCACCATTTCCGGTTCGGACTTCGTCGAGATGTTCGTCGGCGTCGGTGCCAGTCGTGTGCGCGACATGTTCGAGCAAGCCAAGAAGCATGCGCCTTGCATCATCTTCATCGACGAAATCGATGCCGTGGGTCGTCATCGTGGCGCTGGCATGGGTGGCGGTCACGACGAACGCGAGCAGACGCTCAACCAGTTGCTGGTCGAGATGGACGGTTTCGAAATGAATGACGGCATCATCGTCATTGCTGCGACCAACCGTCCTGACGTACTCGACCCTGCGCTGCTGCGTCCAGGCCGCTTCGACCGTCAGGTCGTGGTAGGGCTGCCGGACATCCGTGGGCGCGAGCAGATCCTCAAGGTCCACATGAAGAAAGCGCCTTTGGGCGACGACGTGAACCCTGCTGTCATCGCTCGCGGCACGCCAGGCTTCTCCGGTGCCGATCTGGCCAACCTGGTCAACGAGGCTTCGCTTTTCGCTGCCCGTAATGGCAAGCGCCTTGTCGAGATGAAAGAGTTCGAACTCGCCAAGGACAAGATCATGATGGGCGCCGAGCGCAAGACCATGGTCATGTCCGAGAAGGAAAAGCAGAACACTGCCTATCACGAAGCGGGCCACGCCATCGTTGGTCGCGTCGTGCCGGAGCACGATCCGGTCTACAAGGTCTCGATCATTCCCCGTGGTCGTGCCCTGGGTGTAACCATGTTCCTGCCTGAAGAGGATCGCTACAGCCTCTCCAAGCGTGCGCTGATCAGCCAGATCTGCTCGCTGTACGGCGGTCGTATCGCCGAAGAGATGACCCTGGGCTTCGATGGCGTCACCACCGGTGCCTCCAACGACATCATGCGTGCCAGCCAGATCGCCCGGAACATGGTCACCAAGTGGGGCCTGTCGGAGAAACTCGGCCCATTGCTCTACGCCGAAGACGAAGACCAGGGCTACCTGGGCCGTGGCGGCGGTGGTGGCGCAGCAGCCGTATCGGGTGAGACCGCCAAGGTGATCGACTCCGAAGTGCGCAGCATCATTGACCAGTGCTACGGCACGGCCAAGCAGATCCTCACTGACAACCGAGACAAGCTGGACGCGATGGCAGATGCACTGATGAAGTACGAAACGATCGATGCCGATCAGATCGACGACATCATGGCCGGCCGTACGCCACGTGAGCCTCGCGACTGGTCTGGTGGTGGTTCGGGTCCTTCGGGCACCACCATCGCACCGGATCCGCGTCCTGAGACACCCATCGGTGGTCCAGCGGCCGAAGTCTGAAACAGACGTCTCGCGCTTGATACCTAAGGTTTGACATGACCCCTTCGCAATACCCCACTCGGTTGCCTTGCGGCAACCGAGTTCTCGATCTGACCCAGACGCACGTCATGGGTATCCTCAACATCACTCCTGACTCTTTCTCCGATGGCGGCCGGTTCAACCAGCGCGATCTTGCCCTGCGTCATGCGCAGGCCATGGTCGAGGCGGGTGCGACTCTCATCGACATCGGTGGCGAGTCGACGCGTCCGGGTGCTCGCCCGGTCTCCGTGGTCGAAGAACTGGAGCGTGTCGCGCCATTGGTCGAAGCGATCAACCGTGAACTCGATGTGATCATCTCGGTGGACACGTCCACTCCGGCCGTCATGCGCGAAAGTGCACGGCTCGGCGCCGGTCTGATCAACGATGTGCGTGCGCTGCGTCGTGACGGCGCGCTGGACGCTGCGGCGGCCACCGGCCTGCCGGTTTGCCTGATGCACATGCAGGGCGAGCCTGGCACCATGCAGGATCATCCCCATTACGACGACCTGTTGGGCGAGGTGTCGAGCTTTTTGCTCGAACGAATGCAAGCCTGCGCTTCGGCAGGCATCCCGGCTGAGCGTATACTCCTCGACCCAGGCTTCGGCTTCGCCAAATCGCATGCGCACAACCTGAGCCTGTTCAAGCATATGCAGGCACTGCATGCGCTCGGGCGGCCCTTGCTGGTGGGCGTTTCGCGCAAGAGCATGGTTGGCCTGGCCCTGAACAAGCCCGTGACCGAGCGCCTCAACGGCAGCTTGGCCCTGGCTGCCCTGGCGATGACCAAGGGGGCAAAGATCCTCCGCGTCCACGATGTGGCCGAAACGATCGATGTCGTTCGGATGATCGCCGCCGTTGAAGCGGCCGAATAAGAATTACGGAGTACTTATGAGCAGGAAATATTTTGGCACCGACGGCATTCGTGGCCGTGTCGGCGAGTACCCGATCACCCCTGACTTCATGCTCAAGCTGGGCTGGGCGGCGGGCATGGCTTTCCGCAAGATGGGCGCCTGCCGCGTACTGGTCGGCAAGGACACGCGCATCTCCGGCTACATGTTCGAGTCCGCGCTGGAGGCCGGCTTGTCAGCGGCTGGCGCCGACGTGCTGCTGCTGGGCCCGATGCCAACGCCTGCCATTGCCTACCTGACGCGCACGTTCCACGCCGAGGCCGGTATCGTCATCAGCGCCTCGCACAATCCGCACGATGATAATGGCATCAAGTTCTTCTCCGGTCAGGGCACCAAACTGCCTGACGAAGTCGAATCGATGATCGAAGAGCTCATGGATGCACCCATGACCGTGGCCGAGTCCAGCAAGCTGGGCAAGGTTTCACGCATCAACGACGCGGCTGGCCGCTACATCGAATTCTGCAAGAGCAGTGTGCCTACCACCACCGATTTCGCCGGTCTCAAACTGGTGATCGATTGTGCGCATGGTGCCACCTACAAAGTTGCCCCGAATGTCTTTCGCGAGCTGGGTGCGCAGGTTACGGTGCTGTCCGCAGCGCCCGACGGCCTGAACATCAACGACAACTGTGGCTCCACCCACATGGAAGCGCTGCAGGCTGCCGTGCTGATCGGGCACGCGGACCTGGGCATCGCGTTCGACGGTGACGGCGACCGCGTCCTGATGGTCGACCATACCGGCGCTATCGTCGATGGCGACGACCTGCTGTTCATCATCGCGCGCGACCTTCAGGAGCGCGGCAAACTGCACGGCGGTGTGGTGGGGACCCTGATGAGTAACCTGGGGCTGGAGTTGGCCTTCAAGGATCTCTCCATCCCGTTCGTGCGCGCCAGCGTCGGTGACCGCTACGTCATGGCCGAGCTCAAGGAGCGCGACTGGCAGCTGGGCGGCGAGAATTCCGGGCACATCGTCTGCTGCCATCACACCACCACGGGTGACGCGATCATTGCTGCGTTGCAGGTGCTGCTGGCCCTCAAGCGTCGTGATGAAACCCTTGCCCATGCCCGCCAAGGGCTGCGCAAGTGCCCTCAGGTATTGGTCAACGTGCGCTTCGCCGGTGGCGACGTCAATCCGGTCGAGCATCCTTCGGTCAAGGAGGCGTGCGAGCGCGTCACCCAGGCCATGGGTGGCCGTGGGCGGGTGCTGTTGCGCAAGTCCGGGACCGAGCCGTTGGTGCGGGTAATGGTCGAAGGCGACGACGAAAAGGTCGTGCGTGGCTATGCCGATGAGCTTGCCAGACTGGTGAGTGAAGTTTGCGCCTGAATACGGCTTGCCAGTGAACGTTGCGTTGGGTAACATCTGCGCCCACTTTGATCGACGAGGTACAGCATGCGTCGCCCCATGGTAGCTGGTAACTGGAAAATGCATGGTACCCGCGCCAGCGTCGCTGAGCTGATCAAGGGTCTGTCTGATCAGTCCTTGCCCGACTCTGTCGAGGTTGCGGTGTTCCCACCTCTGCTGTTCATCGACCGTGTGGTCGAGGGTCTGCAGGGGAGCAAGGTCGCCGTCGGTGCTCAAAACTGCGCGGTTCAGGCCGAGCAGGGTGCGCTGACCGGTGAAACGGCTTCGAGCCAGTTGGTCGATGCCGGGTGTTCACTGGTACTGATCGGCCATTCCGAGCGTCGCCAGGTCATCGGCGAAGGTGAACAGCAGCTGATCGAGAAATTCCGCGCCGCGCAAGCGGCCGGCCTGACGCCAGTGCTGTGCATAGGGGAAACCCTGGAAGAGCGCGAAGCCGGTCAGACATTGGATATTGTAGGTCGTCAGCTGGGCAGTGTGGTTACAGCCCTGGGTATCGAAGCGTTCACCCGTGCGGTGATCGCCTACGAACCGGTCTGGGCCATTGGCACCGGGCTGACGGCCACGCCGCAACAGGCTCAGGATGTGCACGCTGCCATCCGCGCCCAGTTGACGGCAGAAGATGCCAAGGTCGCACAAGCTGTGCGGCTGTTGTACGGCGGTAGCGTCAAAGCGGCCAATGCGGCCGAACTGTTCGGCATGCCGGATATCGATGGGGGCCTGATTGGTGGTGCTTCCCTGAATGCAGATGATTTCGGTGCGATCTGTCGCGCCGCGGGAAACTGAGAAAATGCTGGAAACAGTCGTAGTCGTTCTTCATCTGTTGGGTGCCCTGAGCGTCGTCGCTCTGGTTTTGCTGCAACAGGGTAAAGGTGCGGACGCTGGCGCGTCGTTCGGAGCAGGTGCATCAAATACTGTCTTCGGAAGCCAAGGTTCCTCTACCTTTCTTAGTAAGTTTACTGCTATACTAGCCGCCTGTTTCTTCATAACCAGCTTGGGGTTAGGTTACTTTGCTAAAGAGAAAGCTCAACAGCTGACTCAAGTAGGTTTGCCAGATCCAGCGGTTATCGAAGCACCACGGCAGAAGCCGGCTACAGATGATGTTCCGGTGCTTCAAGAGCAAAAGACCGATGCAGCTCCTGCTGCTGACGTTCCTCAGGCTCAAGAGCAAAAATGATTCTCGAAAGAGTATCAGGGTTACAAAAGCGGTAAGGGTTTCAAACGTTGTATTGCCGAGGTGGTGGAATTGGTAGACACGCAACCTTGAGGTGGTTGTGCCCATAGGGTGTAGGGGTTCGAGTCCCCTTCTCGGTACCAATTAGTAATCAGGAGAGCCCGCTGTTGCGGGCTTTCTTGTCGGTGGAAGCTTGGATTGACCCAAAACGGGTTCGGTCGTATACTTTCGCCCCAGCTTTGTCGCGGGATGGAGCAGTCTGGTAGCTCGTCGGGCTCATAACCCGAAGGTCGTTGGTTCAAATCCAGCTCCCGCAACCAGTTTTAGCAAGGCCCCTTTTCAAAGGGGCTTTTTGTTAGCTGGACAGTTCTTAGCGCCGGTATTCAACGGCGTATCCGGGATGGGCGCTTCGCCCATTTTTTATTTGCACAGCATGCACGAGGGGGTTCAGGTGTCGAGCAAGCTAGAACAGTTGCAGGCCTTGTTGGCCCCGGTGGTCGTGGCCCTAGGCTATGAATGCTGGGGTATTGAGTTTTCGGCTCAAGGCCGCCATTCACTTTTGCGTGTCTATATCGATAAAGAGGGCGGCGTGCTGGTGGACGATTGCGCCATCGTCAGCCGCCAGCTCAGTGGTGTGCTGGATGTCGAAGATCCCATCACGGTCGAATACACCCTTGAAGTTTCTTCTCCAGGCATGGAACGCCCGCTGTTCACCATCGAACAGTTTGCAGCGTACGCCGGAGCACAAGTAAAGATAAAGCTGCGCGCGCCTTTCGAAGGACGACGCAACTTTCAGGGCCTTCTCCACGGTGTGGAGGACCAGGATGTCGTGATTCGAGTAGACGAACACGAATTCCTGCTGCCGATCGATTCGATCGACAAGGCCAATATCATTCCCAGTTTTGACTGAGACGTGCCAGATACTGCGGGTCCCGCGGATCCAATGGCTTGCGAAAGGCGAGGCGTACGATGAGCAAAGAAGTACTGCTGGTTGTTGAGTCGGTATCCAATGAAAAGGGTGTACCGGCAGGCGTAATATTCGAAGCGCTGGAGATTGCTCTGGCGACCGCGACCAAGAAACGCTTCGAAGACGAAGTGGATCTTCGCGTGGAAATCAATCGCCACACCGGCTCCTATGAAACCTTCCGTCGCTGGACGGTCGTCGAGGAAGCCGATCTGGACGATCCGGCCATCGAAACCTGGCCGAGCAAGGTTGTATTGACCCATCCCGAAGCCAAGGTGGGTGATGTCATCGAAGAGAAGATCGACTCCATCGAGTTCGGTCGTATCGCTGCACAGACCGCCAAGCAGGTCATCGTGCAGAAGGTTCGCGAAGCCGAGCGCGCCCAGGTGGTCGACGCTTACCGCGAGCGTCTGGGCGAGATCATCTCGGGTACGGTCAAGAAAGTGACCCGTGACAATGTCATCGTCGACCTGGGCAACAACGCCGAGGCCCTGTTGGCTCGGGAAGATATCATTTCGCGGGAAACCTTCCGTGTCGGTGTGCGCTTGCGTGCACTGCTCAAGGAAATCCGTACCGAAAACCGTGGTCCTCAACTGATTCTTTCGCGCACCGCGCCGGAAATGCTCATCGAGCTGTTCCGCATCGAAGTGCCGGAAATCGCTGAAGGCCTCATTGAAGTCATGGCCGCATCCCGTGATCCGGGTTCGCGCGCCAAGATCGCCGTTCGCTCCAAGGACAAGCGCATCGACCCGCAGGGTGCCTGTATCGGCATGCGCGGATCGCGTGTGCAGGCTGTGTCCGGCGAGTTGGGCGGCGAGCGCGTCGACATCGTCCTCTGGGACGATAACCCGGCACAGTTCGTCATCAATGCCATGTCCCCGGCGGAAGTCGCGGCCATCATCGTCGACGAAGACGCCCATGCCATGGACATCGCCGTGGGCGCCGACAACCTGGCTCAGGCCATCGGTCGTGGCGGTCAGAACGTGCGTCTGGCCAGCCAGTTGACCGGCTGGACACTGAACGTGATGACCGAATCGGACATCCAGGCCAAGCAGCAAGCGGAAACCGGTGACATCCTGCGCAACTTCATCGATGAGCTGGAAGTCGATGAAGAACTGGCCCAGGTACTGGTTGACGAAGGTTTCACAAGCCTGGAAGAGATTGCCTACGTACCGTTGGAAGAGATGCTCAACATCGACGGCTTTGACGAGGATATCGTCAACGAGCTTCGCGCTCGGGCCAAGGATCGCTTGTTGACCAAAGCCATCGCTACAGAGGAAAAGCTGGCAGACGCCCATCCGGCCGAAGACCTGCTCTCGCTTGAGGGTATGGACAAGGATTTGGCGATGGAACTGGCGGTGCGCGGCGTAGTTACCCGCGAAGACCTGGCCGAGCAGTCGATTGACGACCTGCTCGACATCGACGGCATTGACCAAGATCGTGCCGGCAAGTTGATCATGGCCGCCCGAGCCCATTGGTTCGAGTAATTGGCGCGGCCTGAGGAGAGAAGTGCATGACGCAAGTCACGGTGAAAGAATTGGCCCAAGAGGTCGCCGCACCGGTAGAGCGCCTGCTTCAGCAGATGCGTGAGGCAGGTCTGCCGCACACCGACGCCGGACAAGTTGTGACCGACAATGAGAAGCAGGCTCTGCTGGCTCATTTGAAAAGCAGCCACAAGGCGAAAGCGGAAGAACCGCGCAAGATTACCTTGCAGCGCAAGACCCAAAGCACCCTGCGTGTGGCCGGTAGCAAGAGCATCAGCGTAGAAGTACGCAAGAAGAAAGTATTCGTTCAGCGCAGCCCGGAAGAAATCCAGGCCGAGCAGAAGCGTGAGCTCGAAGAGCGTCGCGCAGCGGAAAATGCTGCCCGTCAGAAGGCTGAGCAGGAAGCCCGTTCGCGTGCCGAAGAAGAAGCACGCAAGCAGCCTGGCAGCACCGTTCAGACGGACGCCCCTGCCGCACCGGCACCAGCTCCATCGGCACCGAGCGTCGATGTGGCTGCCGTTGCTCCGGCACCGGCGCCCGAGCGCAAGAAGGAAGAGCCTCGTCGTCCCGACAAGCCGCGCAACGACGATCGTCGCAGCGGCAGTGGCAACAGTGATGGCGAGCGCAAGAACCAGCCTCACCGTGCCACCGTCAAGGAGAAGGCTCCGACTCCGCGCGCCGCGCCTCGTACCACCGACGAAGAAAGCGATGGCTTCCGTCGTGGCGGTCGTGGCAAGGGCAAGCTGAAGAAGCGCAACGCCCACGGCTTCCAGAGTCCTACCGGTCCTCTGGTGCGTGACGTGAAAATCGGCGAGACCATCTCTGTCGGCGATCTCGCTGCGCAGATGTCGGTCAAGGCTGCCGAGATCATCAAGTTCATGTTCAAGCTGGGCACTCCGGCCACCATCAACCAGGTGCTGGATCAGGA